>JAQUZA010000294.1 GCA_028691595.1 Candidatus Rifleibacteriota bacterium | reverse complement strand
CAGATGGTTTCACGTGCTGCCAGAAGGGTTGCCGGCGACGAAGAAAGTTTGCGCCTGGCTGAAGCAGGGCAGCATCTGCCGGTAACGGTAATGTACCTTTCTGTTAACGGTTTCAGCCAACTTCAGGAAAGCCTGCCGCACCATGAACTTCTTGAAAAAATAAGCACTCAGATCGATGTGCTCTGTGGCATCATTATCAACAATGATGGTGAGGCAGACAAAATTATTGGCGAAAAAATTCTTGCATATTTTTACAGCCCTGAAGGTCTGCAGGCAAGCAATCGCATGGCTCTGCAAACTCTGAGGCTTATTTCTGAGGCCGACAATGATGGCCTGCTGCCGTTTCCGGTGACGGCCGGTCTGCACGCCGGTGATGTCATTGCCGGTTTGCTCGGTATCAGCAGCAAACGCGATTTCACCATCATTGGCGATACGGTTAATACGGCGGCCAGAATCAACGCCCGTGCTGCAGAACTTGACGGCAACAGATACCTCGTCAGCGAAGCAGTCGTGGCCGAAACGGGGCGAGCAGTGAGATTTGAACCATTCGGCAGCGTTCAGCTCAAGGGAAAAGCCGAATCGGTGAATCTGCTGCGCGTCAGCTTCTAAGTTCAATTATTGCTCGTCTGAAAACTCGATGGTCATGAAGTCTTTGCCCTGCAATGCGAACCCCCGGGCCTTCGAGTAGAATTTCGTCGCTGTTTTTGTTGGCAGATTCTGCAAATGATGTAGATGTCAGGAGTATCAGGAATAGAAGCACGTAAATAATTTGTCGCATGCTATTTCTCCTGGTAAAGAATTCTAATATAATTCCAGCAGAGTTTAAGGCCGTGGGAGAATACCTGTTTTGCTTAAGCAATGTAAAGTTCACTGTGGTTTTATAAATGTCGCAACTGTTGGCTGGCTGCTGATCTCTACCATTTTTCTGCCGGGCCGGCCGGTCAATGCAGACCCTTTCCATCGTCAGGTAATAAATGGTGAGCTTGCGGCCGTGCGCAGGGCTATTGCTCGCGATGAGGCCCTGGCCACAATGAATGATGAGCTCGGCCGTTCGCCGTTGCACCTTGCAGTTATTAACGGTCACATGGCTCTGGTCAATGTTTTAATCAATGCCGGCGCTGATGTGAACTCGATCGACAGACTTAAAGGTTATACGCCACTTCATTATGCCGCATTTTACAGCTATCCTGGCATTATGTTGTTTCTGTTATCGCGGCGTGCCGACTTTCTCATTGCCGATCGCGACGGCAACCTGCCTTTGCATCTGGCGGCCGCCAATGGTTGTCAAGCTACGGTTGAAGCCCTGCTGCTGCATAAAGCCAGCCCTGATTGTTTGAACAATAACTGGCAGACTCCTCTGCATCTGGCTGCCAGAGCTTCGGGCAATCTTAAAGATTTTCCTGCGGCCTCAGATCGTGATGATGATTATCTTGGCGTTGCCAGACAATTGCTGGAAGCAGGCGCTATAACCGGCGTTCATGATATCTGGCGGAATCTGCCCGGAACAATCGCCTGGCAGAGAGACCCCGGATCGGGTTTCCCGGGAAAATTTGAACGGCTGCTGAAAGAATTTTCAAGGGCACGATAAAGCTTTACTTGCTGCACGCTTTTTTTTACACTGAGAGGGTACAAAACCATCAAATCAGGTAATTAAGATGAATGACAAAACTGGAGCTAGACCGGGCTTCTTTCAAAGCATTAAAGTCAGGGTCTGGGTCGGCATTTTTCTTCTGACGATTCTTCCACTGCTTTCTCTCGGTATTTATGCCTTCAATATTCTTGGCGAGATTGCCCGGGATATTCTTATCGAAGGTAATATTCAGGCTTTTCAGCAGGTTAAATACGAAGTTGATCAGTATGTTACGGTTTATGACGAGTTGACCAGATATGTCGCCGGAGATGTGCGTCTTCATGAAGCGGCATCGCCCGGTGCTGCTCATGCTCTGCAACAGCTCGACCAGGCCTATGAATACGTTGAGCGCCTGGTTCTGGTCGCTTCTGATGGCAAACTCCTCAATCATTCAAAGCCTGACCGGTTGGCGATTAAGGCCCTTTCGGTGCCAGAACAGCTCATTCTCAGTGCTTCACAAAGCATAATGTTTTCTCCTGAAGCTTTTCATGTCAAGGCTATGGTATCTGAATCGCCTGATGGGGCAGCGGTTATTTCGACCGTATCGTTTCTTAAACTGCGAAAATCGCTTGAAGGCATAACATTTGGCACCAACTTTCGTTATTTTCTCGTCACCCAGAATGGCGAAAACATTCTTGAACAGCCAGATTTTCCAAAAGAACTGATATCAGATCTCATGGAAAAACCGTGTGGAGCCTACGATCTTTTACCCGCGACCAATGGAGCTCCCCCCCAGGTTGCCATTTCTTTGCCGATACTGCATTACGGGCTGAGAATTTTTGTATTTCAGAATGCGGGCGAGGTGTATGCCGTTGCCCGCTCCATTGGTCGCAAGACCTTCAATTTTGTGATTGTTCTCTCTGTCGTGGCCTTTTTTCTTGCCACCTGGTTCAGCATCAAGATGACCAACCCGGTTATCGAGATTGCCAGAAAGGCTGACGAACTTAGTGAGGGCAACCTCGATGCCACTGTCGATATCGATCGCAGTGATGAACTTGGTTTTCTGGCCGGCTGCTTCAACAATATGAGTCGCCGCATCAAAAAGAAAGTTCTCGAGCTTGGTGCTCTCTACCGCGTTACCCAGTTGATCAATACTTCGGCAACCTATCAACAGGCACTCGATGGCTGTCTCGAGCATCTTGTCGAGATTTTTCTCGCCCGCCGTGGTTCTATTATGCTGTTGAATGAAGACAGAACGTTGTTGCGCGTCGAAAGTTTCAAGTCGTCGTCAGATGCCAGAGATAGTGAAAATTCACCCCCCCCGGCCGAAGTAGATGCTTCAGGTGCGCGTCAGAGATTTGCCCTGAAAGTCGGCGAAGGAATCGCCGGGGAAGTCGCCAGAAGCGGGGAGGCAATCCTTTGCATGGATTGCCGCACTGATGAACGCTTCAAAAATTACGACAGCAGTAACGGGGCCCGGTCACCCGAAACCTTGATTTCTGTGCCCCTTTCGGTTCATGGCAACATTATGGGCGTAATAAACCTTGCTGATCGGTCGAACAGCCGGCCTTTTACCTCTGAAGATCTTGATCTGCTGCTGGCCGTTGCGAAGCAGATGGCCATGTCGATCGATAATGCCAGACTGCATGAGTTGTCGATTGTAGACGGCCAGACAGAGCTTTATGTGCGCAAATTCTTTGAGATTCGCCTCGAAGACGAAATTAAACGTGCCCGGCGTTTCGGGTTTCCGCTGACTCTGGTGATGTTTGCCATCGATGGTTTTGCCGGGCTCAGCGATAAATATGGCTCGTCGGCCTGTGATGCGGTTCTGTTCGACGTGGCAAGAATTCTTAAAGAATCGGTACGTGCTACTGATATTACCGCCCGCTCCGGCACAGACGAAATGGCGGCCATTCTTGCGCATACCAGCGCTGAGCAGTCACTGATTTTTGCTGAGCGCCTGCGCGAAAGAATCGCTGCCTGGCCGGTCAAACGCGATGGCTTTGAATTCAAAGTTACGATCAGTGTCGGTATCTGCCAGTATGAAAACACTGTTGAACGGCACTACCAGCTTGTTGATCGTGCCCATGATGCAATGGCTCAGAGCCGCGAAGGCGGCAATATGACGACCACCTGGCAAAGAAAGGAACAGCACTGATGAAAGGCTTTAGTATTCTGTTTCTGACATTGTCGCTGCTGCTGTCTGCGCATAGCCGGGGTTTTGCCGATGACGCATACCAGGTCCGGCTGATCAAGAAATTCTACTCCATGGGAACCGCCAGCATCAACGGCACCTATTATCCGGTTGGCAATTCAATTGCCAGATTGTTCAGCAAAAGCCTGAAGGGCCTTGTCACTATCGCTGAGCCCACAGCCGGGTCGCTTGCCAATGTCGAGTATCTGCGGCGTGGGCAGATAGATCTGGCCCTTATTCAAAGCGACGTTGCCTGGATGGCCTTCAATGGCGAGCACAGCTTCTCGGGAAATCGTTTCAGAGAGCTTCGCATTCTGGCTTCTCTCTATTCTGAGGTAATTCAAATCGTGGTGCGTGCCGACTCTGACATAAAAACTGTCAGTGACCTCAAGGGCCGCCGCATTGCGGTGGGTGAACGCGAAAGCGGTAGCGCCGCCAGTGTTATGCTCGTTCTGGGGGCTGCGGGTTTGAAGCCCGAAGACTACACTTTTGTCTATGAACGTTTTACGAGGGCTACCGAGTCATTGCTCGACGGGTATGTCGATGCTGTCTATTATGCCGGTGCAGTCCCGGCTGATGGAATAAGCAGACTTGCTTCCAAGACTCCCTTGCGGATGGTGGGTATTCCGTTTGAAATCCGCGAGAAGCTGGTCGCGGACTTTCCGTATTTTTCTGCCGAAACGATCCCTGAAAAAGCTTATCAGGGCCAGGACATCGCCGTGCAGACAATTGGTTTCAGGGCTTTGCTTGCCTGCAATGAAACTCTTCCCCGTGACGAGGCTCATTCGATGCTGCAGGTGATTTATGCCAATGCCGCGCTGATTTCTGATCAGAACAGCAAAACCATCGCGCCTTTGTTTGCTGATGGTCGCAAGGGCTTTGAAGAAGAAATGCTTCATGAAGGTGCCAGAAGATTCTTCTCGAACAATCGTTCGCGCTAGCCCTCTGTCAAACATGAATCTGTAGTAATTCCGTCATTCCCGCGCAAGCGGGAATGTTATCTCTAAAGGCTTAGATCCTCGCTTGTATTGCACCGTGGCGTAAATGCGGGGATGACGGCCGAGCTGCATGT
>JAQUZA010000293.1 GCA_028691595.1 Candidatus Rifleibacteriota bacterium | reverse complement strand
TGATCGGGAGCCAATCGAAATCAGTCTTGAAGGTGGTGGCACAGAAGATTGCCATTACTACCGTGTCTTTGTTGCATTTAGGCTGATATTTGATCTGCCTGATATTGGCGCTGAATCGCTAAAAATAATACTTCATAATTCAAGTCCGCTGGCAGGCCAATCGGTCTGGTTCGATGGCATCAAGCTTGAACGTGCTTTCGAAGGGCAAACAAGGCCAACGACTTATCATCCTGGTGCTACATTGCACTCACCTGCCCGCGAACAGTCCCTTGATGGCAGCCATAATTATTATGAGTAGTGAACCACGGATTAACTCAAGAAGAGAATCTTTGTTTAATAAATCAGGGCAAAGACTTTCCCACTGATGAACACTGATTGACACAGATTAACTCAAGAAGAGAACGTTTTGTTTAAAATTCAGGGCAAAGGCTTTCACACAGATAAGCACTGATGCACACGGATAAATTATTGTTTTTGGTCGTTGTGTTGGTATCTGAAAAATAAATGGGCCTCTGTCACAGTTGAATTCCATGGTTCTCCGTCGTCCCCTGGAAGCGAGAATCTCTTCGATCCCTGCTTAGATCTCCGCTTCTTCTTGGATGACGCATAAGGAGGGTAATCTTGAACTCAGATGTGATAGACCAATGGCTTTCTCAAATTTGTTTCCCAGGGATGCGGCCAGAACCCCATTAAAGTGTGCCGATATAGCATATTTGAAAACTCTGATTTTAATGTTTTTAGAGCAAGAAGTTCCTTTTGCTTACGGGAGTCTTGAATCTCACAGTTGGGTATTACAGCTCAAGTTCAGTTCTGTGAGAAATGAAGATTGCTGGAGACAAACTTCAAATTTTCTGAAGAAAAAAATGGCATAGAATAAAAAATATTTGCGCTCCAGCCAGACTCTAAACATGTTAGAATTAGAGTCAGATATATGTCTAAATGGGTATTTAAGGTTGGGCTGGTAATTGTGTTTGTCTGTGTACTGATTTCGAGTGCTCAGGCAAACGTTCGTGCGACCAGAATGCGGCAGGGTTTCGATCGCAAAGTAACCGAACTGATGATTCTGGCCCAGCAGGCACGCGATGCCGGCGACATGGCCAATGCCGAACTGTTCTGGATGCACGCCCGCGAACTGCGGCCTTCTTTACCACGGCCTGCCTGGCTTGACCGCAAGCCGGAGCCGGTGGTTGTGCAGGCTCTTCCTTCTGAAGAAGAACTGCTTGAAAGAATTGCCAGTCTGCCTTACGAACAGGCAAAATTTCTTCTCGAAGAAAGGCTCTCTAAAGATCCTGGCAATAAAAAGGTTCGTCGCCTGTTTTTAGATCTGGCGCAACAAAATGCTGATCACGCCGAGGTAACCAGGCATAAAAGCCTGCTGACTCTTGAGAACTCCGGGTCATGGGCAGTTTATCTCTGGTATGGTGCTGCGCTGCTGATTCTGGTTTTGCTGATATGGCAGGTATCTGCCTTGTATAATGATTTAAAGCCTTGACATGGCCTTGACATGGCCTTGGCCTGGCCTTGGCCTGGCCTGGCATGTCTTCTGTTAAACTTGAACAGCTTATTTATCCTGGGAGACAAGGGCAAATTATGGAAAATAGAAATAAAATATCCAGCTGGTCTGGTATGCGCCTACTCGGCATAATTATGGGTGTTCTGCTGGTTTGTTGCCCTGGTAACGTTTATGCTCTGAATCAGATGCAGAACTCTGGTTTTGCAACAGATTCAGCAGGCTGGGCGAGCTCAGAATATTTAACCACTTTTAATACTCCAGCACCTTCAACTGCCATAGATACACATATGACCAGCTGGGGCTGGAACGCAACAAATGGCGGTTGTTATTACGTGGTTAAGCAGGTTGGTGGTAACCCAAATCCAGACAACCAGGATGCAAACGCAATTCTTGAACAGTCTTTCTCCACTCCGGCTGACCCAATCAATGCAACCGTTCGCTTTGATCACCGTGATTACTATGATGCTTGTGACCGACACTGGGTTTATGGCACCATTCGTCTTGACGAACCTGCCCTTGTTCCCAATCAAACAATTGTCAGAACTTTTTTTTCTGATACTACCTATGCTCATACTGCTGCCTGGAATTCCATCAATTACGACATTACAGCCGATTTAAGCCCTTCGACAAATTATCTTTATCGTGTTTACTGGTATTTCAGAGCAGACAGAAACGATGGCGGCGGTGCCTATGTCGACAATCTCAGGGTAGATTTCAGTCCATCCGGCCTTTCAGCTTCACTCAGCGGCGGAACAAATGTTCTAAGCTGGACCCCCAGTGTTGGTGGGGTCGCCCTCGATGGAGCAGCTCCATACAGCATTTTTCGATCGACTACCTCTGGCGTTTATGGGGCGGCATTAAATACCAGTCTTACCAACAGCTATTCAGATAACTCCCCGCCAGCAGGTGCCATTGTCTATTACACAATTACTGACCTTGGAGCCGATGGAATCGTTTCGCCAAGATCTGTTGAGCTGCCGGTTATTCGAATGACGGTTAATGACGGGGCCGCTGCTGATGTAGACACAATTATTGGTGATGATGTCACCATGAACTGGGTTAACAACGTTGGGGCGGTTTCGCCGACCGGTTATGAGGTTGCCCTCGGAACCTCGCCCGGTGCCTCAGACATCGTTGGCTGGACCGCCGTCGGCGTTGGCGCGACCAATTATACTTTTTCCGGCCAGACGCTTACCAATGGCACCACCTATTACTGTTCTATCCGTGTGATTACTGCAACGCGCACTCTTAACTCATCATCGAGCGATGGTTTTGTCTGTGTGAAAACCACCGTCAGAGATGGCTCAGGGCCAGACCTTGACCTGACATCCTCTTTTTCAGATGCCGACATGAACTGGGATGCCCTGACAATACCCGTTCTCAGGTATGAAGTCGCGCTTGGCACCACGCCCGGTGCTACAGATCTCGAAGGCTGGATAGATGTTGGTGCCGCCACATCCTATTCATTTACCGGTCTTTCTCTTACAAATGGTTCGACCTACTATTGTTCAGTCAGGGCGATCGATATGTCGAGCTCGGTCATCGGGGTTTTTTCAAGCGATGGCTTTGCCCCGGCGGTTGCATATGCAACAACGGTGCGCGACGGCCCCGCAGGCGATATTGATATCAGTATGAATGCCACTTCAATTGATCTGAACTGGGATGACGTGGTAATGACCAAGGTTCGGTATGAAGCCGCCCTGGGCACAACTCCCGGCGGTACCGATGTCGTTGGCTGGACCGACATGGCTCTGGCTAACAGCGGCACTTTGTCTGGTTTCACGCTTTCTGGGGGAATAACTTATTATTGTTCGGTGCGCATTGTTCTTGGTGCCGGGCCGTTACCGGCTGACTCGAGCGATGGTTTTGCCTATGCCAGCATTGAAGTTCGCGATGGCCCGGGGGCTGATGTCGATTTTACTTTTTCTCCCGATACTGTTGAATTAAACTGGGATGCACCACCTTTTGCGGTTCAGAAATATGAAGTGGCGATCGGCACCACGATTGGCGGCACCGACCTCATGAACTGGACTGACGCTGGCACAGTTACCAGCACCAGTTTTTCTGGTTTGTCTCTGGTTAAAAATTTTTACTTTTGTTCGGTCAGGGTTTATGACGCAGGTGGAACACCGCTTGGATATTCTACCAGTAACGGTTTTGAAGCGCTTGTTCCCATGAATATTGTCGTTCGTGACGGTCTGGGGCCTGATATTGCCGCCAGTTATTTTGACAACCGGGTTGAACTCAACTGGGATTACGCTGATGCCAACATTATCAGATATGAAGTCGCGGTTGGCACCTCTAAATATAACGACAATATTCACCCCTGGACAGTCATCGGCACGGTTAACAGTGCTGTTGTAAATACCGCCGCAGAGCTGGCGAGCGGCACCACATACTACGCCTCGGTTCGCGGTATAAACAATTTCAAGGCAATTGAAGCAGTCGGCTCGAGCGATGGTTTTGTGGCCCGGCGTGATCCGGTGCTTATTGATACTGCCTCTCAGAGCTATTTTCATAACGCCAGAGTTCTGAATATGATCGATACAACCAGCGACCCAGGTTCGATTCGTCCCAAAGTTTTTTCTGGCGGTGGCGGTGCCGGTTACTGGCGATATTCAATGCCTGTAACGGTTACCGAAAATAATATTACCGATCGTGTCAATGCTCCATGCCGGGTTAATTTTGCTATTCCGGGCGGCCAGCAACCAGGCGCAATTGGCGAGTTCAGGGTGGCTGATTCACAAGGCAACGAGGTTCCAAGGTATAATATGGCAGGCAGCACCGTTGCTAACCCGAATATTGTCTTTCTGGTAAATATGGCAGCCGGTGAAACTAAAACCTACTGGATCTACTGGGGTAACGCCGGGGTTACGACCACTGAGGCAGACTATCATTTTACTCAGAATGCCAGTTTAACTTCGAACATTGAATGGACCCCTTACTATAGTCGTAAGAACCTGCCCCCGGGCCAGGAAGACGTGGGTGCCTACGATTTCGACTTTGGTAATCGCGGTGACGACAAAAGCATTAACAATTTTAATCTTAACTGGGATTTTTACTTCTTTGGCACTTTAAGGCGTAATGGTTGGGATATTACCACCAACGGTGTTCTAACGACCAACAGCTCGTGGTTTGGCGACTATTCAAACACTTGGAATGAATTTATCCGAACCGGTGCCGACACCCTTTGGACATGTGTGGTAACTCCAATCTGGATCGATTTGCGCACTGGCCCGATCAACCCGGCCCCGGTAGATGCCGGTATTTATCGCGATTATCTTTCCGACCCGGACCGGGTTGTTTTTACCTGGATTGCTAACCGTTACAATTCAAAT
>JAQUZA010000292.1 GCA_028691595.1 Candidatus Rifleibacteriota bacterium | reverse complement strand
GGCGGAGACAGCGGCGTTCTTTTTTAATAAAATGTGAACATGAGACCGGCAATTTATATTGCCGGTTTTTTTTATCTGCTATTTAGCTATGGAAACCTTAAAGAGTTTGTAATAGACTTTAGAGAAGATAATTAAGAGGAGCTGCCATGCCTGACAAGAAAAGAATTAGAGAAGTCGCCCTTTTTTCGCTACTTCTGTTTGTCATTGTGGCAGTTTTTGTTTTTATTGCCGAATCAGCAGACGCTCGCGCCGGTGGTGGGCACAACTATTCGGGTGGCGGTGGCTCGAGCGGCGGGGGTAGCAGAAGCAGCGGTGGTGGTGGTGGCGAGGCCGAACTGATTTTTTTCCTGATCAGGTTGATAATTCATTACCCCGCTGTCGGTATTCCGGTCACCATAATAGTGGTAATAGTCGTCGCCAAGGGTTATACAAAAGGCAATGATGCCTGGGTAGACCACACGATTACCAAGGCCGTCCGACTGGCTCCTGAGGTGCACGCGGTTGCTGCCCTGACAGATTTGAAGAGGCGCGACCCCGATTTTGACGAAAACTTCTTTCGCCAGCGGGCAGAAAAGGCCTTTCACCTGATTCAGAAGGCATGGTCTGATCGCAATCTCAGCATTGCCCAGAATTTTTTATCTGACGGGGTGTTCGAGCAGTTTACTATCCAGACTGACGAGATGCGCGAAAAGGGTATCATCGATCACATGGAAGGCCTTAAGGTCATTTCGTCAAAACCGGTTAAGTTTCAATCAGACCGAAACTTCGATGTGATTCACCTGCGCATCGATGCCCGGGCGGTCAATTATCGCAAAGACGAAAAAACGGGCAAAATACTTAACGGTTCAAAAATGCCCGAAAATTTTGCCGAGATCTGGTCCTTTCTGCGCAAACCAGGGGTAAAAACCCTTAAAAAGCCAGGGTTAATCGAGGGGCAGTGCCCCAATTGCGGCAATCCAATCAAAGCCGGCCGCCTGGCAAAATGCGAAGTTTGTAATGCCCTGTTGCGTTCCGGCGAGCACGACTGGGTTCTCTCAGGTATCACTCAGGCCTGCGAATGGTCGACAAGGCCTGACCAGATAATTCCAGGCCTCAAAGAATTCAGTGAAGCTGACCCAGGTTTTAATATGCAGCATCTTAAAGACCGCGTTTCAGTAATGTTCTGGCGGAAACTTGAAGCTGAGCGCAAAGGCAACGTGGCACCCCTGCGCAAAATAGCCCGGAATGAGTTCTGTGAAGCCCAGCTTCAATGGTATAAACCTGATAAAGGCGGAGCCAGACGCTTTTATACTTCCTGTGCCGTCGGTTCAATTGACCTGCTTGGCATTGAAATGCACGAGCCCGACGATCATGCCTACGTTGAAGTAATATGGAGCGGCCTGCCCTCGATTCTAACCCCCGCCAAAACTATCGAAAGCTCTCCTCAGCCGATTAACTTCAAGCATGTGTTTATACTCGGCCGCGCCCACGGTGCTCAAACAAAGGTAACCTCGTCGCTGGCGAGCTCACACTGCCCCTCGTGCGGGGCCCCTGAACAAACCGGCGCTGAAAACGAATGTGCCTACTGCGGAACCGTTATGAATGACGGGAAAAGTGAGTGGGTACTCGAAACAGTCTCTGACCGAAGCGACATGCAGGTTTCCACGGTTCTGACCAGAATGAAACAGCTGCAACGCCAGCAGGCGACGACAGGTGCCAGGCAGCAACCCGCTGCTGTAGCGTCAACTCCAGCAGGTGCACCACTTTTCAAATACGCAATTCCCGGCAATGATCTGGTGCGCTGGGCAGCGGCCATGATGCTTGCAGACGGCCAGATTGACCAGCAGGAAATGGACATGCTAAATGGCGTGGCCAGGCAGCGCGATGTCTCAGCGGCAAAACTGCAGGAGATAATAACTGAGCTCAAAGCTCAGACTGACCCTGTTGCCTACGTGCTGCAAATCAGCATTCAGCCTGCTGATGGCGAACTGATGAGGCATCTGGCCCGCATGGCTCTTGCAGATGGCAAACTTACGCATGAAGAAAAAGCCATGCTTTATAAAGTCGGCAAACAGATAAGTCTGACCGCCCCTGACATTGATTTACTGCTCAAAAGAGAGCGCACAAATCTATACCAGGAAGCAAAGGCTGCCATTGCCCAGTCGAAGCAGGCAAAGCTTCCATAAAATTTATATAGAGTCTTAATCACGAGGAGCAAAAAACAATGCAAAATTTTACCTTTCACAACCCCACCAAAATCATCTTCGGCAAAGGAACCATAGGGGCCCTGAAACGGGAAATCCCTGCCGGCAAAAAAATAATGCTGATCTACGGTGGCGGCAGTATAAAACGCAATGGCACATATGAAGAGATAATGACCGCCCTTGAAGGCCGTGAAGTTTTCGAGTTTTCCGGCGTTGAGCCGAATCCAACCTTTGAAACACTTATGAAGTGCGTCGAAGAGGTAAAGAAAACCGGAGCCGACTTTTTGCTGGCGGCAGGTGGCGGGTCGGTTATCGACGGCACCAAGTTTGTTGCCGCAGCTTCGCTTTTTGATGGTGACCCATGGAAAATTTTGCAGACCTACGGCTCATGTGTAAAAGAGGCTCTACCCTTCGCAGCGGTATTAACCCTGCCGGCAACCGGTTCTGAGATGAACAGCGGTTCTGTCATCACCCGTTTGTCGATGAAGGCAAAACTGCCGTTCAACAGCAAGCTTGTGTTTCCAATGTTTTCGGTATTAGACCCCCTCAAAACTTTTACCTTGCCGCATAACCAGATTGCCAACGGGGTTATAGACGCTTTCATTCATATCGTCGAGCAATATCTTACCCAGCCGACCATGGCTAAAGTTCAGGATCGTTTTGCCGAAGGCCTGCTGCTTACCCTTATTGAAGAAGGGCCACAGGCACTTGCCGAACCAGAGAATTACGATGTAAGAGCCAATGTGATGTGGGCCGCAACCATGGCACTGAACGGTCTGATTGGTGCAGGAGTTCCCCAGGACTGGTCAACACACATGATCGGTCATGAATTAACAGCTCTGTTCGGCCTGGACCACGCCGTGACTCTCGCTATTGTTCTACCAGGCAATTTGACCCTGCGCAAGGACCAGAAGCGCGAAAAACTGCTGCAGTTCGCTCAGCGTGTCTGGGGCATCAAATCAGGAAATGAAGATTTTCAGATTGCCGAAGGCATTAAGAAAACACGCGAATTTTTTGAAAGCCTTGGAGTCAAAACCCGACTCAGCGACTACAACATTAACTCTGGTGGCATAGACAAGGTAATTGCCCAGCTGAAATCTCACCAGATGATCAAGCTTGGTGAGAACGGCGACGTTACCCCTGAAGTTGCGCGGCAGATTCTTGAGCTCTGCCTGTAAGATTGACAAAGGAACTATATTTTGCTGGTAATACCGGTAATAACTTCTGATCATGATCTGTTTGTCAAAATCAGTTGCCTGCCTGGCCTGAAAACGAAGGCGTGTGATATCTGGCACATCGCCAGCCTTGAAGCTGCCGAGGAGTTTTTGCGCATTGAAATGCCTGAACTGGCAATTATAGATTTCTCAGACGTTTCGATCAACCCGGGTGAGCTGCTAAACGCTATCCGGGGCGATTCGTGGCTTCTCAGCACCGGTTTGATAGGGCTGTGCGACTCACCAGAACAGCTCAGACAATCAGAACTCACCCGGGGCACCAACATCATTGCCCTGCTTGAATCAGCACGCCTCAGCCGACAACTGCCACAAGTAATCAGCATAATTACCAACAACCAGCATATGCTGTTTCATCGCGTAATTGGCAATGATTTCGGGGCCGAAATTTCGGCAACCTTTGCCCTGAAAAACGATGCTCTTGAAGCGGCTGTTTTTACCAACCTTATCTGCAATTACCTCTTCAATATAAACTGCATAGACGCGATGCTCAGAGAACAGCTAAATTTTGTATTGATAGAATTGTTGATCAATGCAATCGAGCACGGCAACTGCGGCATCACTTACGACGAAAAGACAAGATGGCTTGAACGCAACAATAATATCAACGAACTCATAGACCAGAAATGTACCGACCCAAAAATTGGCGCACGCCAGGTTACCCTGCATTACGAAATCAGGCCTGATGCATCGAGTTTCAAGATAACCGATGAGGGTGATGGCTTTGACTGGCGGGCTCTTAAAGCCCCAACATTGAGCGAGGAGGCTATCAGCCTGCATGGTCGCGGCATACTGCTGTCGCGAAGCATGGCCACAGAGCTTTCTTATAATGAGCAGGGAAACGAGGTTGAGTTCGTATTTGCTCATAAAATCGGCATCAGCAACGTCTCTCCCGGCTTGTTTCAGAATCTCGAAAAAGTCTGCTTCAATGCCGGGGACGTTGTTTTCAAGGAAGGTGAACCAAGCAACTACCTGTATTACATTGCTTCAGGAAGCTTTGAAGTGCTGATCAATGGCCAACGGGTGTCAATTCTACGGCCCGAAGACATTTTTCTCGGAGAAATGTCTTTTCTGCTGAATAACCGCCGCAGTGCCACAGTGAGCGCCATTACCGACGCTCAGGTGATCATGGTTTCAAAGAAAGAATTTGTCGAAGGCATAAAAGAAAAGCCGCATTACGCTCTGTTTCTCTCACGCCTGCTGGCACGCAGAATAGAACGCCTGAATCACAAGATAGGCGAACTCAAGGTGTAATGTCGAGGCTATTCGCATTGAAAATTCTTCTCAATCTGGCTCCACGTTCGGCATCTCTGCTGCCCAGGCTCTGCCAGTCTCCATCGCCAAAATTGAACATCTGAGAAACCTTTTCGCGAATTTCAGGGGTTTTTATTGCTGCCCTGGCAAAAACAGCCTTGAATACCGACGAC
>JAQUZA010000291.1 GCA_028691595.1 Candidatus Rifleibacteriota bacterium | reverse complement strand
TTGCTTCATATAGTGAACAGGCCGGTTGAGCCTGCCCAGACAACACAGGAGAAAAATAATGGAAAATTTGCTGAAAACCGTATTCACCCTCAACGGGAAAAGGGTTGAAACGGAAGTTTCTCCAACAATGACTGTTCTTGAGATGGTCCGACGCAACTTTCGGCTTACAGCAGCCAAAGAAGGCTGCGGCAAAGGAGAATGCGGAGCCTGCACCCTGCTGCTGAACGGTGAACCAATCAACAGTTGCTTGAAACTGGCCGCCTCTCTCACTGAAAGCGACAGCCTTGTCACCGTCGAGGGCCTGGAAAACGATGAATTGATGCAGAGCGTTCAGAGTGCTTTTGTCAACGAAGGCGCGGTGCAATGCGGTTTCTGCATTCCAGGCATGGCAATGACCAGCTACAGCCTTCTTAAACAAAACCCCAACCCAACCCCGCATCAGATTAAACAGGCTCTGTCAGGCAACATCTGCCGCTGCACCGGCTATCGCAAAATCGAAGCCGCGGTCAGCAAAGCCTCTGAAAACAGGAGATCATCCAAGTGAGTAACATCAGCTATTTTAAGCCCTTAAAAATCGAAGAGGCCTGCCAGCTGCTGGCAAATCCCGATCACCTCGCTATTGCCGGCGGTACAGACCTGATCGTGAAACTTCGCAACGGTATGTTTCCTAAGGCCACCGCCCTCGTCGATATCAGCCAGCTACCCTTAAAAAAGATCATCAGAGAGAAAGATCGTGTTTTTATTGGTAGCGGCTGCACCATGTCTCAGATTATCTCAGACCCCACTGTTAAGGAATTTTTCCCGGCTCTGGTGAAAGCTGCCTCTACGGTTGGAGCGCATCAGATACGCAATGCCGCAACGATTGGGGGTAATGTCGCCAATGCTTCACCCGCCGGAGACACAATACCCGCGCTCTATTCTCTTGAAACCGAAGTTTTGATCACCGGAATAGAAGGCAAGCGCAGCGTTGCTATTGACCAGTTTTTCACCGGGCCCGGGCGCAGTGTCCTCAAGGCCGGAGAATTGATCGAAGGCTTCGCCATCCCACTGAGAACTACCCGTGGAGCGTTCTGCAAACTGGGTGAACGCAGAGCGCACGCGATTTCAAAGATTAATCTTGCCCTGAGCGTCTTTAACAATGGCAAGACTCGCTATAGAATAGCCATAGGCTCCGCCGCTCCCACTGTAATACGCTGCAAGCCTGCAGAAGATCTTCTTGAAAGTGCCGGCGATCAACTCTCTGATGATTTAATTGCCAGGGCTGCAACTCTTGCATGTGAAACAGCCTGCCCAATCAGCGACATCAGATCTTCAAAAAGTTATCGCAAACAGATGGCCGGCGTTTTATTAAAACGCGCCCTCAAAAACATCAACGACTGAAACCGCCAACAAAAGGCCTTTATTGAGTGCAAAAAACGCACATTTTCAAATTGTGTATTTTTTGCACTTATATTTTGCCAAATTTTTAGCGGGTCTTTTTTTCACAGATACTAAAAACCGGTACCCTCAAAATAACTAATGGTGAGGTTTCTTACTGTCGATATAAGATAATAGAGGGCAAATATTTTGTCTTTGAAACTTTTGGCATTGTTTTTGCGTTTATCTTATATATAAACGGATTTCTGATTATACAGGGGCGAGGCTTAACATGAGAAAATCGGTTAAAAGTTTGCTTTTGTTGGCTTTGATCCTTTGGTGTAGCCTGGGTTACGCCCTCACCCCACTTGAAGTATACACCGATGCCAGGCGTGCATTCGACCTTGGGCGCTGGCAGGAATCGAGTGAAATTTTCACCAGGTTCATGTCTACCTGGCCAGATCACAAGCTCCGCTATGAAGCTCTCTACTATTTTTCTCTGGCTTCGGCACGAACGCTCGAAGACAGATCGAGAGCCTATTCAGATGCCCTTGTCGATGACATAGCATCAGCAATCGGTACTCTGACGGCTGAACTGCCCGACAAAGACCTTACCGAGCTTCAGGTTGCCGTAAAACTCTCGCGCGACAATACCAGACCCGCAACCTGGTCAGAAATGGCTAATCTGACACCAGTCGAGCTGAAACACCACCTCGCCAGAGAATGGCACCCCAACCCCTCCCACACCCCCCTTGAAACCCTCCACTGGGAAGGAACATGGAAACAGAACAATAAAAATGCCCCACCTGACCTGAAAGCTTCTATCGCTCTCCTTAAGGCCCGTGCTCTCTGGCAGATCATGCTTTCGCCCCTGTCGATGTCAGCGAACTCTGAAATACTCAAGAAATGGGGCTGCTGGCCTGTTAATACCTGTTTCGAGAAAGAAATCGATTACGGCTTCAGACATGGCAGCGCCGAAAATCGCAGAGAGCTTGCCCTTCTTGGCTACGGCTACGATTGCTTAAGAACGGTCGGCTTCGGTAAGAACAGTGAATCCCCGCTCAGAGGGCGTTGGTATGCTTACCTCGTTGAGCGCGGCATCAATCTTCAGGAGGCCTGGTGCCCCAGATGAAATCGCTTATGCCAAAACTTAAGGTTCTGGCGGTAATCCTGCTGCTACTGGGAGTGGGCTATTTCATCTCCTCTGTTCCAATGGCAACTAATATTGATTTTACCACCATGCGCAAAAACCTTTCGAGTATGGGCATTAAGACTGATTTCCTCAAACCCGAAAAACCTGCCTCACTGACAGTCGATATCGCCCCTGATGAAAGGCAGCGCATCGCTGAGCGCGATAAACACGTGAATGAATCTAGGGCCCGGCAATACGTTGAATCAGCGACCACAGATTATTACCAGGGTAGCTACGAAGAAGCCCTGCGCCGCCTTGACCGTGCTAGAATCTATGATCCGAGTAACTACAGCATTTTCAAGCTCAGCGGTCAGATTTTTTTCGAAAAGAACAAATATCGAAAAGCCTTTAACGACTGGGAAAGAGCCAACCAGCTTCCCAATGACGACCGAACAATTTCCCGGGATCTCGATGTTCTGAAAAGGCTTATCCGCTACAGTCGCAACGAAATTGACCGCCTGAATCGCACTCTCAATAAAGAGCCTGACAACCGTCTTGCCCGCGCACGACTTAAAGAGCTCGAGGAGCAGATGCGAGAATAATGGTGTACATACGGCATTTTTAAGCCGATAAGTACAACCAATGAACTCAGATTACATTAGCCCCTTTGCGGAACTCTATACCAGTCAGACCTCCCAGAGTTTCTTCTGCGACGATTCAGCCTGCGAGGCTGCCGTGCCCGAGACTCTCAAAAGGTGCGGGCAATTTGAACTGCTGCAAAGCCGGCAGAAACTGCGCGAATTCTGCCGCGAAAAAAAACTGCCGGTGCCCGCATTCATGGCTTCTGACAAATTTGAACGCCTCAGCGCCTGGGCCATCAAGACAAACCGCTTTCCAATGGCGATCAAAAGTTCCCAAAACCTTGCAGACGGCAAAGCCTCCTTCCTGTTAAAGGCTTTTCGTGAACTCCCTGAATTCTTCGAACAGATAGTCGCGTACCGGCCCGGAGCCGTAATACTCGAAGAATACATAACCCCGAAGGCAAGAGTTGAAGTCACCTGGCTGAACGGTAAGATCAGAATTATCGCTCAATCGAGCCTCGAAAAATCCATGCAGCTGCGCCAGGCCTGGAGGGCTTTTCCGGTTAAACTGCCAAAAGAAATTTTTGCGGGCATCAACCTGATTGCAGATCAATTCAGCCAACTGCTTCATCTAAACGAAATACCCCTGCGCCTGACTTTTGCCATAACGGGCCGGGGCCCGATTCTTCTGGCACTGAATTCAGGATTCAACAGGCCTGAATACTTCTCTGAATGGAGGCAGACCCTCAATTTACCCGCTCTCAGCGATATCAACGACCCTGAAAACGGATCATACTGCAAAATTTTCTCATTTTATGGCTTTAAAAGCAGCGACTTTGATGAAGATCAACTCATAAAACTCTGTAGCAGCAGTCAGATAAAATGGGCTGCCCTTGCCGACCAGATAGCAGTAATGCTTGTCTCAGAAAAAGCAACGACCCTTCAGGAGGATGCCCAAAGGGTCGAAGCGATGTTCAAACATTTGAGTGGTTAAAATTTGCTGCGATAGCCGCGCCAGACGTCAAAAAACAGCTTGTTGCCCTGTATGTGTGGGCAATATTTATAAAATGAGTAAGTAGCGGCGTTTTTCACGCTGATCTGCTGACCATCGATGTTCATGGTGATCTTTTCGCCGCGTTCCAACCTGGCTCTGGCATCGTCATAATGCCTTCTGTAAGTATGAGCGCAGTATTCTATCTGCTTGTCAAAACCCTTGAAATTCTGATTCCAGTTTCCGGAATCATAACAACCGACCCCAACTGCCCAGTCGAGCTGCTTCTGAGTGGCAGTCTGTTTACTGATCAAGCCCTGCTCGCATTGCAGACGGGTTAACATCACCTTGGGGCTGATACCATACTTCTGGCAGGCATCGTAAATCATTTTCGCCGGCGTAGACCCATTATATGGCTTTGCCAGAACCGAATTTTTCGATTCGAGAAACTTTTGAATCTGGGCAACAGTCATGGATTTTGAGTCTGTTAAAGCGCGGTCAGACACCAGATAATCTTTTTGAAAGCTTTCCTGCCATGATTCATCACCGGCCGGGGCAACTGTGTATTTGCCGGCAGTGGTGGGCGAAGCATTAGATGCCGGAGCAGGCTTAGTTGTGGGCGTGGATGACACGGCTGATGTCGAAGTCGGCTTCAGACCGCGAGGTAAGGCAATCAACTGCCCCGGAAAAATAAGATTGGGAGTCGCGGCAATAGTCGGTACCTGGTATTTTAAAATATGCTGCCACATACCCGATGAACCATAGAACTGTTCGCAGATTTTGGAAAGTGAATCACCAGATTTAACA
>JAQUZA010000290.1 GCA_028691595.1 Candidatus Rifleibacteriota bacterium | reverse complement strand
ATTGCCCGTTTAAAAGGCCAGTTTCCGGCAGTTCGCGGCCTGCGCTTTTCTAAGAATAACGGTCAGACTGCAGCCATGGCCGCTGGCATCAAAGCAGCACGCGGCAAAATTATAATTACTCTCGATGCAGACCTGCAGAATGACCCGGCTGATATTCCGCTGCTGCTTTCGGCTCTCGGTCAGGGTTTTGACGCAGCGGTCGGCTGGCGGAAAAAGCGCAATGACAATTTTATCAGAAGAGTATCTTCGCGCATCGCCAACTGGGTTCGCAATGTCATCAGCAGTGAGACAATAAAAGATACCGGTTGTTCTCTCAAGGCTTTTCGCGCCGAAGCTATTCAACCGATAGAGTTGTTTGAGGGCATGCACAGATTTTTGCCCACGCTGGTTAAAATGAACGGTGGCAAAGTTACAGAGGTCGAAGTCAGCCATCATCCGCGTGCCAGAGGGGTTTCCAAATATAACGTCTGGAACCGTGTGTTCAGATCTTTTCTTGACCTGCTGGCCATAAGATGGATGAAATGGCGGAAATTGAGGTATCAGATCGATGAGCAAGTTTGATCTCTGGCTTATTGTCGGGCTTCTTGGTCAGCTGCTTTTTTCGATGCGTTTTTTTGTGCAATGGCTGGCTTCTGAACGCGAGAAGAAGAGTATTATCCCAATTTCGTTCTGGTATTTCAGCATCGGTGGTTCTTTTCTGCTGCTCGCTTACGCGATCAAGCGCCAGGACCCGGTTTTCATTCTTGGCCAGTCGATGGGTTTCATCATTTACATACGCAATCTGGTGCTGATCGATAAAGAAAAGCGTGCGACCGTTATTTCAAATGAACCGGGCGAGTATAATGGCGAAGACTGACTTTCTGAAAAGGTTGCGGCAGTTTTTACCTCTGCTTGTTTTTCTGGCCGGAATGTTGCCGGTTTTACTTCATCTTGGCACTGCCGGTCTTTTTGAAACATCCGAAGCCCGTTACGCATCGGTTGCTCGCCAGATGATTGATTCAGGTGACTGGCTCACACCGAGGCAGAATGGCCTCAAACACCTTACCAAGCCACCGGTAACCTACTGGTTGAGTGCTCTTGGCATGAAACTGTTCGGCATCAATGAGTTTGGTGCCAGATTTTTTCTTTCGGTTGCTGCCGGGCTAACCGCTCTTGGCACCTTTCTGATCGGCCGCTTGTTCTTTGGCACCTTGAGCGGTTTGATTGCCACTCTGGTTCTAATCACAACCCTCTTTTTTCAGATTCAATTTCGCGGCTTGACGACCGACCCATTTCTGGCGGCCGGCGAAACGCTGATGGTCTTTTGTTTTTTCAGCTGGTTAAACTCGCAGCGACAACGTTGGCTATATTCATTCTGGCTGATGGCGGCGCTGGCATTCATGATCAAGGGCCCCCCTGCCCTGCTGCCGCTTGCCGGCCTGATACCTGCGGCAATAATGACCGGGCAGAAGCAATCGATAAGGCAACTTTTTTTGCATAAGGCCGGCTGGGCCATTTTTTTAGTTGCGGGTCTGGGCTGGTACCTAACCATGGCGATGATGAATTCAGGCCTGCTTTCGTATTTTCTGATAGATGAAACGTTAAAACGGGTTGCAAGCAGTTCGCACCGGCGCGTTGCACCCTTCTATTATTTTCTGGTGCTTTTGCCTGCCGGTATTTTTCCGTGGGTCAGCTTCTTTTTTGTCTCGCTCAAAGAGCGAATAAAGGAATTCCGCGACGACCCGGCAGCAGTTTACCTGCTTCTCTGGCTGGTTGCGCCTCTGGTCGTCTTTTCATTAAGCCGGTCAAAACTTGCCGGCTATGCCCTGCCCCTCCTGGTTCCGATGGCTTTAATGGTCGGCGAAGCGGTCAGAAAAGCCTTTTTTTCTCAAAACAATGAAAACTATGATCAGGCGGCCTGGCATTGTACCGGCATCGCTGCGATTACATCACTCATTGGTATGGGTCTTTCAGTTTGGGGTTATCAGAATTTTTCAGGTTTCAGGGTAATTGCCCAGACAGCTATTTTTGCCGGCATGTTCTGGTTGTTTGCCTCTCTGGTAATGCTTGCCTTTATAATTAAGCGCAGCCGCCACGGAATGCTGGCAATGCTGGCAATAATAGTGCCGGGTATGATGTTTTTTGTTCTGCACGGAATCAGGGGCAACGAACCCTATCGTGAGAACCGCTGGCTTACCAGCCAATGGATGCTGTTGAAGCGCATTGCAACTCTGCCTGAATCTCAAAAACTCATTCTGGTTGATGAAATGATCGAGGGCTGGTATTTTTATGCCGGTCGTCCGGTGCGAACTTTTAACATTCCGCGCATCACACAGTTTGACAATCAGCTGGCCGGAGAATTAGTATTGGGTGACCTCGAGGCATTCAAGAAAGCCATCGATTCTGATACGCTTCTGGTGATTCCGGACAAGTCGATCAAGCACTACGAAGGTCTCACCGCTATGGACTTCGAGATAATAACCGGAGAGGGCAAATGGAAGATAGTTGCCCCCTCGAGAAAGCAGGGCGGATAATGGTACACTGGTTTATCACGGAAGAGCGGCTGTCGGGTTTTACTTATTACCCGCTTCTCGAAATTGGTGTCGGAATTTTTCTGATGCTGGCGGCGCTTGCAATGCCGGTGCTTTTTGTCTACTACAATGGTATCAAGCCAGAACAATGGGCTGAGCTGCTTTTTTGTGCCGGCTTTCTGGTTCTTTTCATGTTTATGGGTAAATCGCTGACTTTTCAGTCAATGCAGGCCCGGCAAACATCAGAGGGGTTCAGCTTTTTCCAGAATCTGCGCGAACCGGCTGTTCTGCACACAATTGAGCGAACAAACTGGCTTGGCATCAAAACTGTCGAAGAAAAAAAGGGTGAAGAAACATTCACAATTCTTCAAATAAAGACTCCCGAAGGTGAACTTGATTTTTATAAAAGCCTCAACAAAAAAGAGATCAATAAAATGGTTGGGGCACTGGTAGAACTGCAAAAAAAAGCTGAGGAGGCACAAAAATGACACACCCGCTTCTGGGAAACGATGGTATAAGGCTCTACAACCTCTATCCCCGCCTGGTTGGCAGTATGAGCAAATGGGCTGAGCATCTTGACCGCATTAAAAGCCTCGGCTTTAACGTTATCTGGGTTAATCCATTTCATTACCCCGGTTTCAGCGGCAGCCTCTATTCACCTAAAGATTACTACAAATTCAACCCGATGTTTATCGACAACGGTTCTTCAAAGGCTCCGGCCGAGCAACTGCGTGATTTTATCAATGCCTGTCATGAACGGGGTTTGTATTTTATTATGGATCTGGTTATCAATCACACTGCCATCGACTGCCCCCTGATTCAAGAGCATCCAGACTGGTATAAGCACGATGCCGAGGGTAAAATTTTGAACCCAGGGGCCATGCATGACGGAAAAATGGTTGTCTGGGGTGATCTTGCCGAAGTTGACAATCATAGTTCAAAAGACCGCCAGAACCTCTGGAACTTCTGGTGGAAAATGATGTCTTACTATATTGAAATTGGAGTTGATGGCTTCAGATGTGATATGGCCTATCAGGTTCCTGCCGACCTCTGGACATTTTTGATCGAAAAATCCCGGCACCTTAAGCCCGGGTGCCTCTTTCTTGCCGAATCGCTTGGCTGTGACTTCAAGCAGGTGCAGGAACTGGCCGGGCTTGGCTTTGACTACCTTTTTAATTCAGTAAAATACTGGGATTTCAATGCTCCGTGGGGAATGGAACAATATTACAAAACTTCGCCCCTGACCCCTTCGATTGCCTTCCCCGAATCACACGACACTCCACGGCTTATCAGTGAGAGTAAGGGCGATCTGGCAGTCGTCAAACGGCAGATTCTTTTTTCGGCTTTATTCAGCAAGGGTTATATGATCACCATGGGTTTTGAATTTGGTTTTCACAAGACCCTCAATGTTGTAAAGACTGATCCAACCTGGTGGGAAGAAACTGAAACTGACCTCAGTTCGTATTTAAGCAAAATTGCTGAACTTAAAAAGCGTTTTGAGGTTCTGAACCAGGAAACCGGCCTTGAAATAGTTGACCAGGCGAACTGGCCCAACGTTTTCTGTTTCAAGAAATCGCAACCGGGAATGAAAACTGTCTTTGTAATTTTAAACAAAGATCGGGCCGGCAGTCAGAATGTTTATATACCTGATGTCGAGGCAATTACCGGGCCAGGCCCCCTGGCCGATGTAAGCCCTGAATTTGCTTTTGACATCGTGCCACGCGGTCTTAATTACACCTTACGGCCTGCAGAAATTAAAATCATCGCTCAGGTTTAAACTCTAACGAGAACAAAAATCAGAGCCCGGCATATGCCGGGCTCTGATTTTTGTTTTGAGGCAATAAAGAGAGCTTAGTTAGAATCTCCACGGCGACCCTTCGGGTTAGGAATAATCTGACCGAGGGGTACTGGCTGAGTCGGGAGCATGCCGCCAGGGACTCCGGTGGCATAACCCGGATTAACGGTAAGAAGACTCATTATACGGGCTGAAACAGCCGCGTAAACTTCGGGGTTGTAGGTATGCATTTCATGCAGAGCCAGTCGCCCAAAGGCATCGATAACAATGATATTTGGCACATTGTAATTGATGCGCAGCCCACGACCGATAACGCCGTTCCAGTCCATGAGTACCGGGATGGTGGCATTGAAATCGCGCCACTGCCTGATGACGGTTGCCCGGCTGGTAGACCACGGAAACTTGCGCAGGTTAACGGCCCACAGCAGATGCACATGGCCGGGCAGGCCGTATTCCTGCCTGAAGGTTTCGGCCCATTTAAGAATCTCATAGCGTTGATAACGGTGCCCGGTCAGGATTATAATCGGCTTACCGCGCAGATAAGTGCTGACCCAGCGCTGATGA
>JAQUZA010000289.1 GCA_028691595.1 Candidatus Rifleibacteriota bacterium | reverse complement strand
GCCTTGATCGATGCGTATGAGTCGTAGTTATATATCTCTTGTTCTGTTGCTGGCAATGGTTTTGTTGCCGGCATTTTTTGTAGCAGCCAATGAATTGCCCGCCGGCCCTGTTCAGAGCATGCTTGGGCCCGGTGGTCGCCTCTACGGCCATGGCGGCTTTACCCTCTGGGAATCAGGAGTAGCGCACGAACGCTATCAGGTTTTTGAGCCTGCCGAACCCGTGGCGAACAGGGCCGGGGTGGTTGTTCTGCTCCATGACTGGATGACCACCAGCCCCGAATATTATCTCGGGCATATTCGTCACCTGTGCAGGTCTGGCTGGGTGGTCGTGTTTCCGCGCTACCAGGGGTCAGGGCAGTTCTCAAGATTTTTGCTGACCAATACGGTGCGCTCGTTAAAAGACTTTTTGCAGCAGGCTTTTGCCAGGCAGAAGATCGAGATCGACCGTGAGCGTTTTGCAATTATCGGGCATGGGGCCGGAGCTGTTCTTGCCGCCAATGTCGCGGCCAGCAGCGATTATTTCGGTTTGCCTGTTCCGCTTGCCCTGATGCTGGTCATGCCTCATCAGAGAGATCTCAAATTGCTCGACCTCACTGGTATCAGCCGTAGAACCCGCATGCTCGTCATCAGTGGTGACAGGGTTAAAGAAGAGGTCGCCCAGGTAGCGCGTGAGATTTTTTACGCTGCTGACCGGGTTAAAACCGATAATAAGGCTTTTGTGACCGCCCTGTCTGATTTTTATGGCCAGCCGCCCATGATAGCCGATGAACTTGCACCTTTGACCCCTGAGTTGCCCGAATATGAGCGCTTCATAGTCGAGAATCGTTATGACTTTATCAATCTTTTTCGCGAAAAATTTCATGCCGGTTCGCTGAGAACAAGGCATATCGATGCATTTGACTGGAATGGGACCTTCAGACTTTTCGATGCGCTGGCTCACGCTGTTTTTGCCCTCGATTCCGACCTGCGCACCTTTAAAAAATCACCAGAACTTCGCTTTCTCGGCTACTGGAGCGATGGGCGCAAGCTGAAGGGTCTGATAGTCAGCGATCGCCCCTGAAAACACTCATACAAATGATCATAAAAAGGCCCCGTTCCAGATTAAATTCCAGAACGGGGCCTTGGTTACGTGTGCTCTGAAGATTCAGGAACCTGCTGACAGTGATTCCTGCTTGTCGCGGTAGCGCTCGATTGCCAGTTCAACCAGGCGGTCGACCAGTTCCGGGTAAGATATGCCGGTGGCTTCCCAGAGTTTTGGATACATGCTTACGCTTGTAAAACCCGGAATGGTATTGATTTCGTTGATGATTATGCGGCCGGCTTTACGATCGAGAAAGAAATCTACTCTGGCCATTCCGGCGCAGTCCAGGGCGCGGTAGGCCTTGATCGCTGTTTGTCGTATGGCTTCAGCAACTTCTTCAGGCAGGTCTGCCGGTATCATCAGCTCTGAACGATCATCGACATATTTGGCGGTGTAATCGTAAAATTCATTGCAGGGAACGATTTCGCCGGGCACCGAAGCGATCGGCCTGTCATTGCCCAGAACTGAAACTTCGATTTCACGGCCATCTACATGCGATTCAACAAGAATTTTCCTGTCATAGCGGGCCGCGAGATCCATTGCGGCTTTTAGGCTTTCGCGGGTTTTGGCTTTGCTGATTCCGACCGATGAGCCGGAGTTTACGGGTTTAACAAAGCAGGGGTAACCAAGACTGTTTTCGATTTCTTCGATGACTGCTTCAGGTTCGCTTCTCCAGACGCTGCGCAGGAATTCGCGGTAGGGGGCAACTTCGATGCCGGCTTCGTGAAAAAGCCGCTTTGACACAGTTTTATCCATGCCAACCGCTGAGGCCATTACGCCGCAGCCAACGTAAGGTAGGTCGGCGAGTTCGAGCATTCCCTGCAGAGTGCCGTCTTCGCCGTAGGTTCCGTGAATGATCGGGAAAAGCACGTCAAGCTGCACATTTTCGCCGGTCTTCTGCTGATCGAGAAGCATCAGCCCCTTATTGGCCGGGTCGCAATTCAGACTGGCCTTGCCACTGTTTGCACCAGCGAAGGCCAGACAACCGGCTGTTCTTGAACGACTGTATTCAAGCAGCGAATCAGGTTTGATACCCACCATCCACGAACCCTGACGGGTTATGCCGACGGGTATCACTTCATATTTATCTGGATTAAGGGCGTTCATGATCGAATTCGCAGAGACCAGCGATACTTCATGCTCGCCTGATCTGCCGCCGAAAATGACACCTACTTTTAGTTTGCTGCTTTTTTCAGCTTTCATGCTGCACTCCTTGAAAACATAAATCTTGTCAGTACAGTTTATCGGCAAAACAGCCCTGGTTGTTAAGGGGCTTCAGAATGAGCCCGGTAGGCACCTTTGCCTGTCTGAATAGGCATCTGTCTGCGCAGACTGTTGCGTGTCATTTTGCTCAGGCGCGGGTGACTCTGCCCGAGCTCATTTGGTTTGCCAAAAAGATGTCTGGTCAGCAGATACTGATCGTCATCGCTGAGTGTTGGCCCTGAAACCAGAATGGCATTTATTTCAACTGCTGAAATTTCTTCGGTCTGGCCTGGATACTGGTTTGCGGCAATGGTTGAGGGGTAGTAAAACGGGTGGGTGTTAACCAGTTTCTGCACCAGTTCGTTCTCAACCGGCACAATTGAAATCTCGACCTTTTTGGCCAGTTCAATAATTGACGGGTTTGGCAGACCACTTGTGAAGATAAAACCATCGAGACGGCCTTCCTGAACCTCTTTCATGGCATCGGTGCCGCCGATAAACTGCTGGTCTATCTTTTCCCAGACTCCGGCAAGGGAGAGTATCTGCTGGGCATTGTAGTAGGTGCCGCTGTTTTTGCTGCCAACCGCGATTTTTTTGCCTTCCATGTCGTTAAGTGATTTGATGCCGGTTTCTTTGCGGACAATGAATTGCACCACTTCTGGAAACAGTGTGGCAATACCGGCAACGTTGGTGATTTTGCTGCCGTTGAACATAGCCTCGCCTTCTGATGCATAAAAGGCGATGTCGTTTTGTACCAGGGCCATGTCGACTTTTCCGTCTTTGAGCATCTGCAGGTTTTCGACGCTGCCTGCGGTTTCGATTATTTTCAGTTGGACATCAGGGTAATCTGTTTTGAGTATCATGGCGAGAGTCTCGCCAATGGGGTAATAAACGCCCGATTTTGACCCGGTTGCGATCGTATATTCGTTACGGCTGAGGCTCGAACTGCCACAACCGGCAAGTAACATCAATGCCAGCATAAAAACGGCATTCAGACAGAAATATCTGCGCATAAGTTCCCCCTCTGAAATGTTAAATGCAGATAATATAGCACTTTATCTGCAGTAATTGAATAATGCCGGTGGAAATAATTGCTGACCGGTGCTAGTATCGGGTTTATAAAATTAACCGGATAGATAAAGCCCTGAAGATTCAAAATCTCAAAGTAATTACTGAGTGTGGAGTGCTGTTGGCAACGGCCCTGGCACTGGCGAATTTTAAACTGTTCCAGTTGCCGAGCGGTGGCTCGGTGTCTCTCGGTGGGCTGCCTGTTCTGGTTCTGGCGGCCAGGCATGGAGTATTTACCGGCCTGGTCAGCGGTTCGCTTTTTGGTATTCTGCTGTTAACCAGCCGGCCCTTTATTGTTCATCCGCTGCAATTTCTGCTCGATTACCCGCTTGCCTGCGCGTCGCTGGGCCTGGCCGGTCTGGTTGCCTGGGATAAACCGCTAAAAGCAGCAACGGCAACAACGGTAGCAAACATTGTGCGTTTGCATTTTCACGTTGTCGCCGGTGCAGTTTTCTTTGTGGCCGATCAGGAAACAATGGTGCAGGCGCTTAAGGTCAGTTACGCCTACAACCTCAGCCACATGCTTCCGGAAACAGTTCTGTTCGCAGCTCTGTCAGGTTATCTGGCGAGATTTCAGCCAGGACTGTGCGCCCGGCAGAGCCGCTGAAAAACTGTCTCAGTTTGCTGCAATTACCACTTTATCACTGCCAAGGCAGCGGGTGCAGACATAGCCGCGGACGCGGGTGCCGTTCAGCATGATCCGTTTTCTCTGGAGGTTGATGCTCCAGCGCCTTTTGGTGCGATGATGAGAGTGGCTCAGCTTGAAGCCAACTTGTGGTCCACGATTGCAAACCATACAGATTCTAGACATTTTCAAACCTCCGAAAATAGAGCCGATGTGAAAGTCTACTATAACAGAAAAATAGTTGTGAATCAAGCCAAAAAAAAATATTTGCCGGGGGGTGAGTGGGCAGATTGAAAGGCTGTTCATGAACTGCAATTAGAAAACAGTGTACATACGGGCAAAAATTTTGGCACCTCATTTTTGGTTAAGAATTATCTTCAACAGGCCGATAGAGCGATCAGTCGGAGGTGTTTATGAAAACACACAGATATATTACTCAGTTGATCTCTCTGGTGGCCTGCATCTGGCTGATTGTCGCCCTTGCCGGTTGTTCCAGTTCTAATTCGATCTCTTCTCTCAACCCGGTTGCCGCCGACCCCGAAACGTCAATTTCGAAGGGTGACAGCACTGCGACCCAGACCACCAGCCTTACCCTCGCCCCGGTTGTTAATATTTTTGCTTCAAAAACCACCGTTGGCCCTCTGGCAGAAATTGACCTGCGCGCTGAGGCCGTAGACCCGGCAGGTGGGCAGGTTGACATTGCCTGGCAGGCAGAAAGTGGCACACTTATCAGCACCAGCGGCAGTAACGCCACCTGGAAAGCACCATCACAAACCTCCACCACCAAAATTTCATGTATTGCCACCGATGTGCGCGGCGAATCTGCCCGGGCTGAGTTAACGATCGAGGTTATCGGTAATGCTGTTTATAGAATTATCGTTAACGCCGATCGAAC
>JAQUZA010000288.1 GCA_028691595.1 Candidatus Rifleibacteriota bacterium | reverse complement strand
TGGCCGAAATCTGAAACGTCTTATTCTCGCGGCGATGATGCCGGCGGATCTGTCAAAAAGCATGTCGGGCAGATAGTGCTCAAGGCATGGGCTTTTGCCGGGCTGCTTCTGGCTATTGCAGTTGCTGGTGTTTATTTGCTGCGGAGCTGGTTTTTCAGACCTCTTTCGTCGATAAGAGAAGGCATAGAAGCTATCGGGGCACGAAAATTCGCTACCCGGTTACCTCTGGTAAGTAATAACGAGCTTGGTCGCCTGGTCGCCGCATTCAATCATTCTCTCGAAACCTTGCAAGAACTGGCCGTTGCCGGTGTCGTTCAGGAAAGCCTTCTCTCCGAGCCATACGCTGCCTTCGGCCGCATTGAGGTTGCAGCGCATTCTCAGGCAATGACCAATCTGGGTGGAGATTTCTATAGCCTGACAAATGCTGATGGCAGGCTGCTGGCAGTAATGGGTGATGCAACCGGACACGGTATTCCTGCTGCATTGAGTATGGCTATGGCGAAAGCAATCATGCTTTTTGAAGAAAGCCGGGGAGTCGGTGACGGCAGCCGGATCATGGAACAGTTTAATGCTGTTTTCTTGAGCCTGCGTGAACAGGGCAGCAAAGATTTTATGACGGTCATGTCTCTGTTAGTCGATGGCAAAACCGGGCAGGCCGAACTGATTAATGCCGGTCACCCGTTTCCGCTTCTTCTGCGCCAGGGTGCAGCTGAGGCTGAATTGCTCAGTGAAGTTCGCGGCCTGCCGCCCGGATTTGACCGCAGACGTGCGTTCGCACCTTTCAGGGTGAGTTTGCAGCCAGGCGATTGCCTGATTCTTTTTACAGATGGCTTTGTCGAAAACATCGATCGTGAAGGGCGGCAGATGGGCTTTTCCGGTCTGGCCAGACTGGTGGCTCAAACGGCCTGTTCCGATCTGCGTCAGCATATGGCACGAATCTTTTCAGCTCTTGATCTTGGCGCTGATCAACGCCAGGATGATTGCAGCATGCTGATTGTGAGGTTTATGTGACCCCCCACAGATCAGAAAACACCCCCAGGGCCGCTTTTTATGCAAGAATATACCTTGCCGTGGCTCTTTTTATTATACCTGTATTCGGTTTTTTCGAGGGTTTGAGCTATCTGGCGACCAATCGTCGCGAAGTGGCCAAAAGCCTGGCGGGCCAGGAACTTATCAGAATTCGCAACGATCTGCAACCTTTTGCCAACGAAGAGCGTTTTTTGATCAACTCCTTTACTGATCTGCTGTATCGGGCCTCTTCACCCGAAGACCTCGGTAAGATGATGGCAGGGTTTTTGAGTAATGCCGGCAGTGCAGCATTATATGCTGTTTTTTCTGATGCCGGAGTTCTGTGCGCAGACAACTTCGCCAATGCGACGGCGACACATGAATTGTTGAGAAACTCAGGCAGCAGTCTTAAGCTTATTGTGAGCCCATTCGACGGTGTCGCCAGGGATAAGGCCATCGATAACATGCGCCTGTTACTGGGTCGAAGTTTTTTTGCCCCGCCATTCGGTTCACAACAGCAGGCAATTGCAGGAAGTTTTTTTCATGCCGACTTTGCTGATGACAAGTTCAGAGTCTGGATGGGCAGGGCATCAGGGCTTACTCTGCTTATTAAATTGCCAACGTCTGAATTGCTGGCATCGCGTGGCTTGAGCACTTTTCTACGGCAGACAGAGCGTCATCAATTCAGATTTGCGATTATCAGAAATGGCCGACTTTGCTACTCCGATTTTCCCCGGAGCCTTGTTAAACTCGCGGTTTCTGAACTTGCCCGTGAATCGGGCAAAGAGTTCATTGAAGCGGGCGATTCACTTTTCTCAATAACCAGAATTCGCAGTGATGCGCTGGTATTGGTTGAATATCGTCTACCGGTTGAAAAGATCAAACCTGGAAAGATGACAGCCGCGCTGATTCTACTTGCCGGGTTTGCTTTTGCGGTTTTTCTAAGGGGCACAAGGTCATTCAGGGTCGATGATCTTTCGGTTTTTGCTCAGATCAGTTTGCTGCTGATAGTTTCTGCGGGCATACCCCTTGCCATTCTTGCGGGAGTCGCGGTTGATTATCTTTTTAACAAAGAGTCAGCGTTGATAAGAGAGAAAAATCACCAGATGCATGAGTTCGTGCAGACGGTCGATCAGAGCCTGCAGGGGGAGTATGCCCGCTTCACCAGAAATATTCGCAGGCTCGCCTCTGAGGAGTGCTTGAAACCATTCAACCCGGTTTCGGTCAAAGAACTGTTTGAAAAGACACACAATGTTTTAAAACCTGTTTACACCGGCTTTCATATGGTCAGACTGGCCGGGCCCGGCGACGAAAAACTGCCACCCGGCAAAAGAATCACGTCGATGGGTCGCGATGGCAATTTCTATGGCTCTGATTCGGCAGAAGAACTGAATGTTGAACTGCTGGGTGACTATCATCTGGCTGCAATCAATGGCATGCCTTCGCCAGAAACTTCAGCAGACCGGATTTATATGCTGGAAATGTATTTTCAGAAGTCGGTCAACATGGTATTGGCCGACATGGTAAAATCTGAGGGAACTCTTGGGCCGGCCGGATGGGGAAGCATGAATTTTCTGCTCTTTGTCGAAGTTTTTCGGAGGGCCGGCTCAAAGCTTTATGACCTTTTCCTGCTCACTGCCCTTGATGTTAACGGCGTTCAGGAAAAATTCTATATGGAACATGGGGCAGCCGTTTCTCGAAATCCCTATGGTTTCAGGGCATTTATAGCCAGAGACCATGTTCTGTTGAATGACAGCCAAAGAGACCTTTTGCACAGGCCAGATGTCAAAGCTCTTTTTTGGAGGGTAACTGATTACCCTCTGCCTGAGCCTGAAATTGTTGAATTTGAAGGCATGCGACACCTTTTTGTCGGGCTGCGTGGCAAAAAAGCCGATAAAATAAGGTTTTGCGTATTATTTCCGGTTGAAAATATTGAAAAACAGATCAGACAGGAAGCACTGGATCTGTTCTATCTGGCTGCAATTGCCGGTTTTCTCATATTTCTGATGATTCTGATTCTGCATTTCAACCTGTTGTTGCCGATCGGGAGACTGCATCAGGCAGCCATTGCCCTCGAGAATCGCGACGCTTCGTTTCGTCTTCCTCAGGAGGGCAGCGATGAGTTTGCCGAAATGGCCGCGATTTTTAACGCCAGCATGAATGAGTTTGAAGAGCTCAAGATTGCCAGCATCGTTCAGGCACGTTTGCTGCCTGCCCGTCCTCTGGTCGTCGAGGGTTATTCTATTTATGGTCGCAGTCAGCCAATGATCGAGCTTGGTGGCGATTATTTCGATTATTTTTTGATCGATGAAAACCGTTTTGCGCTTCTTCTCGGCGATGTTGCCGGTCATGGCGTAGCGGCTTCACTGATAATGGCCATGGCTAAGGCCGGGGTAATATGTGGCAGAGAACTGCAAAAAGATCCGGCTGCCCTGTTGATGAGCTTGCACAATATTGTGTTTGGTATCAAAAATAAGGTGCAGCGCAAGGTCATGACTTTTCAATATCTGATGGTCGAGAAAGATACGGGTGGGCTTGTTTATGGCAATGCCGGGGGCTGTTCTCCGGTTATGTTCGACCCTCAGACCAGTAAAATCACTGAAATCAACCATGCAGGTGCAGTGCTCGGCGGCTTCAAAAAGAATTCGTATAGCAATCTGCAGCTGGCAATCGGGCCGGGCCAGGCGATGATTTTTTATACCGATGGTCTGGTCGAGGCTCGTAACGAGGCCGGTCAGGAACTCGGATACGACGGCTTTTACAGCATGGTAGCCGACAGCTATCATGTTGATGCCGCCAGATACCATGAGAGAATCATGCGTGCCTGGAGCGCCTGGCTTGGCAGCTCTGAAGCCGGAGATGACTTGACCATGATCGTAATGGTTAGAAACAACTGATCGTGGCAGAATAAATATAAATATTGTTGATATCAGTCGACGGTTATCGATTTGCTGACGTTCTTGGGCACGTCAGGGTGAACCCCATGGTTGGCGATTTCGAGGCGGTCCATGAATTCCATTTTTTTCAGACTCATTCTGAAGGCCAGCATCTGCAGCACAACTGTTATCGAAAAGATCGAAATAATCTTTGAGCCGGTGCGCGGAATGGTGATATAGCCGTGCTTGTAAGGGAAAGCTGACGATGGGGTTACCGCAACCGCTTCGCGCAGTTCATTGTTATCTTCGGCAATCAGATAGACGTTCGCGCCCCTGATTTTATGGGTATTGATCTGCGAAATGGTCAGGTTGATATCGCGCGGTCGGGGTGTGGTGATGAAAACAAGCGGATAATTGTCGTAGAGGCTGCCGAAGACATCGAAATGCTTGAATACTTCGTCGAAAATCTCGCGTTCTTCGGTGCTCAGGTAGGTCGGCTGCAGGTCTTTAAAGGCGTATTCGCTGATTGCCTTGAACATGCGTAATACGCCGCGCGGCTTCAACTGCTCGCCCTTTTTATTTTCCAGGACGAAGTTCAGCACCTCTTCGAGCCTGGCCATCAGCTGACCGACCGAATCCAGACCGAATATTGAATTCAGGCCGAGAATGGTGTTTGGCCCATGCTTGAACTCAGAGCCTTCGAAGCCCTCCGTGTGGTTCAGCACAATTTCTCTAATCTTCAGAGCGCCTTCTTTGGCAATTCCGAGAATTCGGGTCGCGAGAATATGCATGCTGGGCTTTAGATAAAGCTGGTCGGCAATCATTTCGGTTTCGTTCTGGGTTGTTTTGAGGGTCAGGTCAATCAGGCCGGGAATCTTCTTCATTTCTTCAAAATGGAAGGTTGATGACAGGCCATCACCAATTTTTTCGTCACAGTCTTTTTCGAGGCGGGCTTTGACTTCTACCGCAAGCGCATAAAGCACCAGCAGCTGATTCAAAAAACTTTTT
>JAQUZA010000287.1 GCA_028691595.1 Candidatus Rifleibacteriota bacterium | reverse complement strand
GATTCCAGAAGGTCTTACCCTCGAAAAGAGCACCAACCCGGTAATCAAGATCACCACCGACAAAGGCGAAATGGTTCTTGAGCTGTTTCCTGATGTGGCACCAAAACATGTTGAAAGCCTGTTGAACCTTACCCGCAAAGGCTATTACAATGGTCTGAATTTTCACCGGGTTGTGCCCGGTTTTGTTATTCAGGGTGGTTGCCCCAACGGCACCGGCACCGGCGGCCCCGGCTACACTCTGCCGGCTGAATTCAATGCCCGCAAACACCTTAAAGGCACCCTGGCAATGGCCCGCACCAGTGACCCCAATTCAGCCGGCAGCCAGTTCTACATCTGCCTCGAAGCGATTCCACACCTTGACAATCAATATACGGTTTTTGGTCAGATCATCAAAGGTCACGAAGTGCCTGAAAAGATCAAACAGGGCGACAAAATGCAGATCGCCATTCTTCAGGATCTGCCGGCAACCGCCACAGCAGCACCTGAAAGCAAATAACACTCAAGCCCGGGCGGTCTTTTCCCGATAAATTAATCAGGAAAAGATCGCCGGAGGTAAGCCAATGCAATTTTTGCCCGAACTGATTCAAAAAAATGTGCCGCTCAAGCACCTTGTAACTTTTAAATTGGGTGGGCCGGCAGAGTTTTTTTATACGGCCGAAAACAGCGAAAACCTCTGTGCGGCCGTTGCCTGGGCCCGCAACCAGCACCTACCACTGTTCATACTTGGTGGCGGTTCGAATCTGGTTGTATCTGATGCCGGGCTCGAAGGGCTTGTTTTGCATAATAAGTGCATGGAAACCTGCACTGTTGACGAAAATAGCCATCAGATCACCATTTCGTCGGGCTATGATTTTGAAGACCTTGTTGAACTGGCACAAAAACATGGTCTTGCCGGGGTAGAGTCTTTTGCCGGCATACCTGGTAGCATAGGTGGCGCGATTTATGGCAATGCCGGTGCTTACGGCAGATGCATCGCCGATGTTCTTGTCGATGCCAGAATCTTGTGCCCTGACGGTGTCGTCAAAACAGTCGATAACTCGTTTTTCAGATTCGATTATCGCAGCAGCCGCCTCAAAACTGACCCGCATATCATTCTCGGTGCCCGCTTTCAGCTTGAAGCAGGCGACAAAAATGAGATACGGGCGAGAATGAACGAAATTGTCGAACAACGACACAGCAAGCACCCTTCATACGAAATCGGTTGCGCCGGTTCGTTCTTTAAAAACCTGCCGCCGCTTCCGGGAGAAGAACGTCGCCGTGCTGCCGGCAGCTACTTAGAGCAGGCCGGAGCAAAAACCATGTCTTATGGTGGTGCTTCGGTGTTTGAAAAACACGCCAATTTCATAATTAACACCGGACAGGCTACCGCCTCAGACGTGAAACATCTCGCCGCCATGCTAAAAGAGAAAGTCAAACAAGATTTTGGCATCGAGCTTACCGAAGAGGTTCTTTACGTCGGTCGCTGACCATCTGGTTCATTCAAAAAAGATCAGTCTAAAACACTTCGCCCCCGCTCTTTTATTTAGAGCGGGGGCGAAGTATATTCAGCCAGCAGCTACTTGCGTGCAGCCAGCATCTCTGGAAACTTGAGTTCATAATCGCGCAACATACCGCTGGCAACGCCTGAAAGGGCAATCAGAGCAATAATATTCGGCAACGCCATCAGACCATTGGCAAGATCAGACATGTTCCAGACCAGTTCGAGCGGCACGGCAGCACCAACCGGAATCAAAAGAACGTAGACAAGGCGGTAGGCAAACACCGCTTTTTTCGCCCTGACAGGGTTGGAATCAAACATATAGCGCACCGAACGGTCGCCATAATAGCTCCAGCCAACCATTGTCGTAAAGGTAAAGAATACCAGACCAATGCTGACCACGTGATGGCCCCAGGCAACGTTGTGCTGATAGGCTGCCGCCGTAAGTTCGGCACCTTTCAGACCCGCAAACAATGCCGTATCTGCCGAATTAAAATACCCGCTGGTGATAATTACCAGAGCGGTCATCGTGCAGATTACTATTGTATCGATAAAAGGTTCGAGCAGAGCCACCAGACCTTCGCGCACCGGCACAGAGGTTTTGGCGGCAGCATGAGCTATAGGGGCCGAGCCAAGCCCGGCTTCATTTGAGAACAAGCCACGTGCAACACCCCAGCGCATTGCCTGAGAAACACTGAAGCCCAGAACGCCACCGGCAGCCTCTTTTAACCCAAAGGCGGAGCCCAGAATCATTTTTAATGCCGGTATCAGGTTCTCTCTTTGAATGAAAAGAATGTAAAGAGAAGCCAGAACATAAAACAGGGCCATAAATGGCACTACTTTATCGGCAAAACTGGCGATTCGCCTGATACCGCCGAGAATTACAGCCCCGACAAGAATTGCGATTATAACCCCGATGACAAATTTTACCGGGTCAGCACCTTCTGTGACTGCTCCGGCTGTAATGCCGGCACTGGCCAGATAATTATGCAGGGGTGCTGCAACTGAGTTCGCCTGCACCATGTTTCCGATGCCAAAAGAAGCAATAAATGTGAAGATAGCGAAAAGAAAGCCAAGCCACGGCTTTTTAAGGCCATCTCTCAAGTAATACATCGGGCCCCCGGCCACTTCGCCATCAGCATCGATGGTGCGAAAATTCATTGCCAGCGAGCAACAGGTAAATTTGGTGCACATGCCGATAAAGGCGCTGACCCACATCCAGAAGACTGCTCCGGGGCCGCCACTGGCAATGGCTGTTGCTACTCCGGCAATGTTGCCTGTGCCAACCGTTGCGGCTAGGGCGGTAGAAAGGGCCTGAAAATGGGTAATTTCGCCGGCATCGTCATGTTTTCCCCATTTGCCTGAAAGCAGCGACAGGGCATGGCCAAAAAATCTGATCTGAACAAAGCGCATTCTTATGGTCAGAAAAATGCCGGTGCCCACAATCAGAAACATAAGAAAGTAGCCCCAGACAAAGCCGTTAACCGTATCAATCAACCTGGCAAGTGCTTCCAACAGTTACCTCCGTATCAATGCTTTTTATCTCTCTTCTATTATCGGGAAACGACGGCAACCTGCCCACTGATTTTTCACAAATTTCTTATACCAGATAAGCCCATATACCTGATCAATACGCGCCAAACAAGAGCAACAAAGTTTGTGATTTAATTCGCTTTCGCGACAGTTCTACTCCAGCCGCGGTTTATGACTTTAGCGCACTGACCCGGAACATTTTGCAGGGGGTTGCACAACGATGTTTATTAGAATAGTATTGACACTAGTCTAATACAGGAGAAACCTATGACGGGCCAAGGTTCATCGGGCAATGTTATTGCCGCACTTGCAAGCTTTTTTATTCCCGGGCTCGGGCAACTGATTCAAGGTCGGCCCTTTGCCGCCATCTTTTTTTTCGGCCTGAATGTGATGCTCTGGCTAGTTTTTCTTGGCTGGATAGTTAACCCTATTGCGGCCCTGGATGCCGCCTGGTATGAAAAAAGATAGCTAAAAAGTTATTTTGAAGCCGGGAGTAATGCGCCATGACAGCTGAACACAATAGAATCGATGCTTCTGTATCTGAAAAAACAGTAAGACACGTAACGATCGTTGGCCTGATTTTTAACGTGCTGCTGACAGTTGCGAAGGTTCTTGCCGGTATTTTCGGTAACAGCCAGTCGGTAATCGCCGACGGTATTCACAGCCTTTCAGACTGTTCAACCGATATTGCCGTGCTTGTCGGGGTAAAATACTGGAATCAGCCCCCTGACAGCTGCCATCCATACGGGCATCGCCGCATCGAAGCGATGATTTCGACGTTTATTGGCATCGTACTCTCGCTTGCCGGGCTTTTTCTCGGCATCAGCGCCATCGAAAAATTTCGTTCCGGCCAGTATCTTGTGCCGGCCGGCATTGCCCTGGCTGTAGCCATACTTTCTATCATCAGCAAGGAATGGCTCTTTCACTGGACCATCAAAGCAGCCGAAGAACAAAAATCATCTGCCTTAAAAGCTAATGCCTGGCACCATCGCAGCGACTCCCTTTCTTCGATACCAGTTGCTATCGCTATCGGCATGGCACTTGTCGACCCTAAGTGGGCGATACTCGACCCGGTTGCCACCCTGGCTGTTTCTTTGTTCATCATCCAGGCTGCCTGGAAAATTGTTACCCCATCCCTTGCCGAACTTTCTGATGCTGGTGCAGATGCCGCTGTTCTGAAGAAAATAGAGCAAATTGTGCTGCAGGTAGAAGGTGTTGAGTCGGTTCATGCCGTCAGATCGCGATTTCATGGCTCAGGGCTGCATGTCGACCTACACATTCAGGTTAATGAGAAGTTAACGGTCAAAGAGGGGCATGCTATTTCCGGCAGAGCTAAACGTCGCCTTCTTGACGAGGGGCCAGATATTGTAGACGTTCTGGTTCACATTGAACCCTTTGAACTTGTCTCATAGGCTTCGCCGGCCTTTAATTACGACCTTAATTTAACAGGGCCCAATAAATGCCGGGCTGCAAATTTTCAGTGATTGTGTTATAAATCAGATATAGCCTACTCCTTCAGGAGCCCGTATATATGAAAGATGTACAAAACGAGCCTTCAGTCACTGCAACCTCGACGATCAGAGTCGAAGACAACAGTGCCTGGCGGAAAAAGCGAGATGAGCTTCAGGCACTTCTTGAAAGCTGCCGGGGCCAGAGGCATCTCATCGTCATTCAGAATTACCCTGATCCTGATGCCATCTCAACTGGTCTTGCACATCGCATAATATCGGAACATTTTGGTATTCACGTCGATATTCTTTATGCCGGGCAGATAAGCCATCCTGAAAACATTGCCCTGGTCAAGCTTCTGGGTATCGAAATGCGCCGTTGGGAGCCAGGTTTCGACCTTACGCAATACAACGCCTCAGTATTTGTCGACAATCAAGGCACCACTGCCGGCCCG
>JAQUZA010000286.1 GCA_028691595.1 Candidatus Rifleibacteriota bacterium | reverse complement strand
TCTCAGACCGGCTGTAGATACTTTTTTATCAGGAAAGGGAACGAATTATGGCAATGAATCTTATTGGTCGTCATTTTCTCACTCTCAAAGATTTTACCCCCGAAGAAATCCGCTATCTGCTCGATCTTTCAAAGGATCTCAAGCGCCTCAAATATGCAGGCATCAAACCCCGCAATCTCGAAGGCAAAAGCATCGCGCTGATTTTTGAAAAACCATCGACCCGTACCAGATGCGCATTTGTTGTGGCAGCCGTTGATGAGGGTGCACACCCCGAATACCTCGGAAAAGACGACATTCAGCTTGGCAAAAAAGAAACTGTTGCTGATACTGCCCGTGTTCTCGGCCGCATGTTCGACGGGATTCAGTTTCGTGGCTTCAAACACGAAACAGTGGAACAACTGGCAAAATACGCTGGTGTCCCGGTCTGGAACGGTCTTACAGACCAGTATCATCCAACTCAGATACTTGCTGATCTTCTTACCATGGAAGAATATTTCGGAACCCTCAAGGGTCTCGCCTTTGCTTATGTCGGTGATGGTCGTAACAATATGGCTAATTCACTGATGATCGGCTGCGCCAAAATGGGTATCGACTGCCGCATCGTTGCTCCGAAATCACTTTTCCCTGAAAAAGGCCTGGTAAAAGAAGTTGAAGCGATAGCAGCTGAAACCGGCGGCAAGATCACCATCACTGACGATGTTGCCAAGGGTGTTAAGGGTGCCGATGTACTTTATACCGACGTTTGGGCCAGCATGGGTGAAGAAGACCAGATGGCCGCCCGCATCAAACTGCTGAAACCTTACCAGATCAATATGAAGATGCTCAAGATGACCGGCAAGGAAAAACCGCTGTTCCTCCATTGTCTGCCCGCTTTCCATAATAATGACACCACCGTTTCAAAGGTTGTTGGTGCTATGGAAGTTACGGATGAAGTCTTTGAAAGCAAATTCTCAAGAGTATTCGATCAGGCAGAAAATCGTCTGCACACCATCAAGGCTGTTATGGTTGCTACTCTCGGCAGCAAATAAGCTCTAGTCACGAATTAAAAAGGCCGCCCCAACCGGGGCGGCCTTTTTAATCTGCGCTTCAATCAGGGCTGAGCCTGTAGTTGAACCGCAATGGCCTTCATCTGAACGGAATCGCCTCGTTCTACGGCTTCGTAGTAGCTTTTGAGCAGCTTTTGCCTGGCTTCAGCATTGTTGTTGCCAATGCTGAGCTTCTGACCTGAGGCAAAGGGGCTTACCTGTGGTGTTTCTGGAATCTGACCGCCAGAGTCGGCAGAAGCGGGTGTTGACGCTGAGTCACTTGCTGCTTGAGGTTTAACGAAGCTGCCCAGATGCTTTTCGAGGGAGGTATCAAATTTTTTCTGGCCAAATACAGCACGGGCACCAACGTGGTCGGCATAAATATCTTCTTTGCTGCGTGAGCCGCCGGGGTTGAGAAAAGACCCATCGATTGCTTCTTTTAAGAGGCCGACAACCATGGTGATACCGTAGGCCAGGTGGGCTGAGCCGATGAGACTTTTAATGTGGAGTGCCAGCTCAGCTGATTTTTTTATGTGAGTGGCCTTGTCGTCTTGAAATTCGTTGCGGGTAATCGTTCGGTCACCATATTTCAGATTCATGCTTTCGATGCTGCTGTTGGCGTGTGCAAACATTTTGTCGAAACTGTCTTTATAGAAAATAACAGGCAACTTATGAAGAAAGCTCAGTTGAAAAGCGCTCTGCATAGCTGCGCGGGCTTTGGCAAGAGCATCCGAAAACACCGAAGCTTCTGCCTGACCGGGAAAGGCCGCCAGAAGCATGAACAGCAGCAAAATTATCTTTTGTCGGTAAATCATGTGTACAATTATATGAATTTATTGTCGAATCAGGAAGACCCGGCAAAACTCAAACCAGGCGCGAGCGCAGGATGTCATGCAGGTGTAGAAAGCCTACGACAATATTCTTTTCAACTACCGGCAGTGAGGTAATTGATTTTTCTTCCATGGTTTTCAGGGCTTCCATGGCCAGACGCGAAGGTGCGGTGCACTTTGGTCTGACGGTCATGACTTCATTTATCGAAATATCCAGATTGCAGGCTGTGGTGCGCTCAAAATAACGGCGCAGGTCGCCATCGGTGAAGACACCCAGAAGCTCATCATTTTCATTAACGATTACCAGAGCTCCGAAACCACCTTTTGACATGCCCACGATGCATTCGCGAAGCTTTGTTGTTGCCGAAGCCCTGGGTATGTCGGAACCTGTATGCATCAGATCTTTTACTTCAACAAATCGTCTGCCAAGGCTTCCAGAGGGGTGTAACCTGGCAAAATCTTTTTCTTTGAATCCTCTTGCTTCGATCAGAGCCCCTGCCAGAGCATCGCCAAGCGCCATGGCAACAGTCGTCGAGCTGGTTGGTGCCAGATTCATCGGGCAGGCTTCACGCTCGACTCCAGCGTTAATTACTACGTCTGCCATGCGCCCCAGAGTTGAATCTGTATTGCCGACCAGAGCAATAATGCCTGTGCCGATGCGGCGCAAAAATGGTATCAGCCTGACAATCTCTTCTGTTTCGCCTGAATTTGACAGCAACAGAACCGTATCTCGCTCAATTATCATGCCAAGATCGCCGTGCAAAGCTTCGGCCGGGTGCAGAAAGAATGACGCAGTGCCGGTACTCGAAAGAGTAGATGATATTTTCCGGCCGACCAGGCCTGATTTGCCCATTCCACAGACGATCAGACGACCTGGACTGGTTAATATCAGGTCTATGGCTTTGATCAGCTCTTCCCCAAGGTTGGCTGAAGCGGTGCGCAGGGCTTCTATTTCGAGCTCGAGAATCTGCTTTGCTGTTGACAAAGGGCTTGAATGCATGGGCTTCACCTGTGAATCTTCAAAATCTTGCTCAATTCATGTCGAGGCTAAAATACCACTTTAAAAGCCCGCACACAATACGCCGGTTTACAGTTCTTAATCTTGCGTAATCAGGTGTACATTGTTATCATTAGGGTATTATACGGTGCTCGAAGGGAGCATGAACATGAAAAGTATGACAAAACGTAGAACAGGTATGGCCCTGTTTTTTACCATCTGCACCATAGCTGTAATCAGCATCATCGTCTACGGTATGATCTATTTCATGCGGGGCGAAGTCTATCACTCTGAAAATTATGTTGATTCGACGGTGTCGCTGCTTCTTGCCGAAGCCGGGGTTGAAGAAACCCTGTTTACAATCAAAAGCCAGATGAACAACCCCGAAAATTCATTCTACAAGCTGATCACCAATCAGGATTCCGGCAGCGTCGACGTTGACCTTTCACGTCTTTCTTCCGGCAACAAATCAGTGCCCCCTCTCGTTGAAGGTGGCACAGTCAAAGCCCGCCTCACCTGGGAACTCGACAAAAAGGCCTTTGAAGACCTTGTCTCGAAGGGTGTGCCACGCGAGATCGCCAGACAAGGAACCATCACCGTTAATTCTCTGGGAAGTTTTCATCGCACCCGCAAACAGGTTGAAGTTAAAAAAAGTCTCAAGGCAATGCTTCTTAAGGGGCCTTTGAACTCCAATGCGGTCGGTATGGTTGCCCCAAGTCACGGTCTTTTTCTCAATAAAGCCAATGATGATTCTTTTAAAATCGAAAGTTTCGACTTCTGGGACCCATGGGGCTTCATAGTTAAGGGCGGCCGGGCCTACATGAAAGAGGGCGTTAAAATCGACCTGCCAAAATGGTTGATGCTTACCAAAATGCGCAACGAACTCGACCACCCGTGGCTCGACATGGGTATCGGCTGGACCGGCTGGAATGGCGGCGGCGACCTGAGCGAAACTGAAATCGAATATGGTACTGAAGCTGTAACCAGGCAATATTTTAAATGGCAGGGCCTTTTTACCTGGCCATGGTGGGTTAAGTCCGGCGACGAGCTCTACCACTCGCAGACCCGCAAAGTTCAGGAATATGAAGATAAAAAGATCAATCTTTACCCGGCCGAAGTCTACCGTCGCCTTGCTAACCGCGTTGTCGACCCGACTACCAACCCTGAACATGCCAAATATTTCGGCAACATCAACTTTCAGGAAGCTTTTGGTCGCAATGAAGTGAATTACAATAAGGTCGTGCCTCTCTATGGTTGGGGCGACTGGCGCAAGGTTCACAATAAGTATGCCAGATTTTTTGGCAACCCCACCAAGGCCCACGACACCTCGCGTGCGGTCGAAATCAATGGCCTTACCTATATCAAGGGTGATGTGTTTCTTGAAGGCTGGGTTAAAGGAAAGGGTCTGCTGGTAGTTGAGGGCAATATATATGTCGGCGGCGACGTTCTGACCCTCCAGGATGACTCAGGCCTCGATTCTTGTGTTGGCATAATTGCATTGCGCAATAAAGAATACGACACCTCAGTCGAAAACCCAAAAACAGGTCGCATAATCTATAAACCTCATCACGACAGCGACTGGTCAAGATTCGGTATTACGCACCCCTTCAGAAACCTAAGCCCAAGACTTGAAGGTAGCTTCCACGCTGAAGGCGGCATGGAGCTCGATACAGACTCGCAGATGAAAAAGCTCACCAACATGGATATCGTTGGCAACCTCTCGGTTGATTATTTTGATCGCCGCCGAATGCCAAACGATGTGAGAATCACCTACTTCAACTGGCAGGAAGTCCTCGAGCGTTCAAGCTACGATTACACCGTCGATAAAAAAGTTGATTACACAAATCTCTATGAGCTCGCCATTCAAAAAGAAATTTTGAGCTGGCGAGAGGTTGATGCTACCCTTTGAATCCTTTTCGCAGGCTCATTCCGGCGACTCTTGCCGCCAGATTATTCTGGGGTATTTTTGCTGCCTCGCTGATTTCGGCAGTAGCCATATGGAGCTGGCTTTATTCAAGGTTCTATGACACCCTTGATTTTGAGGCTTCACTCAGGCTCAAACAGATCGGG
>JAQUZA010000285.1 GCA_028691595.1 Candidatus Rifleibacteriota bacterium | reverse complement strand
GGCATTACCAAGAGGAAAAAGCCGAACAAGTTGCTGCGGTCCGGGCTTGCCGGGTTACAGAGCCTTACTATTCCATAAACCATCATGATTATTGCCAGAATGTTAAAACCGATTGCCAGTTCAGTCATTCTCTACCCTCCGGCGACGAAAAATCTGAACTGGCAATTTTTCGAGCGGCAATAACAAAAAGCAGAGCCGCCAGCAGGAACAAAAAACCGGCCAGCACAAAACGCCAGTCCTGCTGACCACAGGCACAAACACGCACCCATGAAGAAAGGGAAAAAATAATGTAGCCCATTGCCAAAGCTATCTTTCCGGGTATGGCACTGCCTTTTAACATGAACAAAAGACAGACCGCACCAAAAAGCTGGAAAGCTGCGGCGTAAGCTTCAAGATTCCCTGCCAAAATGACCTCCGGGCAATTGTCACATCGCTGATCTCATTAACTTATCACAGAGAGATTAATGCATCAACGGCAATAAACAGCAAACAGTCAGTTCTGTTTTAAAGCCTGCTGCCCGGAAATCGCCCTGAACAGCCTGCCATCTATGATCAACAGACCTGAAAATATCAGCAGCATTCCCGCCAGACTATGAAATTGCAGGGTTTCAGCCAAAATCAGATTGCCGAGAAGCAGGGCATTGACCGGAATCAGAAGGGTCACCAGCAACGCATTGGTAGCGCCGGCCGAAGCAATAATGCGAAAATAGATAATATAGGCAATGCCGGTACACATTAAACCCAGCATGGCGACGGCAAACCAGGTTAATGGCTTGAGAGCCGAAAAATCCGGGTAAGAGCTGAGAAATACGCCGGGACTCAGGAAAACCAGAGCGCCAACCAGACTGACGGCAGTAACCATTATTGATGATAGATTGCGAAACCGGCGGGCATAAATACTGGCCACCGCATAATTGAATGTTGCCCCAAGAATAGCTACCTGAGCCATTCCGGCGAGAACTATCCCGTTAGTAAGAGAGGGCCAGACCATTGCAACTATGCCTGCCACACCCGTCAAGACCCCTGCCACCTTACTGACGGTCAACTTTTCGTCATCAGTAAAAAAGTGAGCAAGAATCATGACAAAAACCGGAGAGGTGGCATTGAGAATCGAGGCGGTGCTGCTGTCTACATGTTGCTGGGCCCAGCAGATAAGATAGAATGGCAACCCGGTGTTAATTACCCCCAGAAAACCCATTGAAAGCCAGTCTCGCCAGGTTGTCGGAGCTTTAACCCCGCTTAAAAAACAAACTCCACCCATAAAAATCACAGCCATTATCAGGCGGATATACAGCAGCCAGAATGGAGAAAGCTCACGCAATGCTATTTTTATGAACATAAAAGCGCTGCCCCATATCATGGACAGAATTAACATCAATAGCCAGTCACGTGTTTTCATATTTTTTCCGGGATTGATAATACACCAGAACCTGCTGCTAAAACGCAAATTTAAACAGAGAAAAAACCTTCATACGCAAAGAAGGCTGCACAACGTCTGAAACCGGCAGGGCAAACGCACTAAAACACTTCAAATCCTCAATTGGACTGGATTCCCGCTTTCGCGGGAATGACATGATTTGTTTCCGTCATTCCGGGCGTAGACCCGGAATCCATGAATTTAATGCGTTTGCCCTGCTGAAACCGGCAAAGTTTGACAACAAAAGGGCTAAAACTTATACTGACCACCAGATAAAAGCTAAGCACTTATTTAACTGAGAAGTTATGTTAATACTACCGGGAGAGCCCCTTGAACAACCAGGAAACTGCCCAGAAAGATGTGCGTCATAACTACCCATTGGCCATACGTGACGCATCTATTTCAACCGCCTTCAGTCTTTTTTTAAAGACCCTTCCCTATGCGCTGATAAGGTTTGCCATATTGATTGTGGTTACAACCGTAACTATTATCTGGGGCATCGCTACCATCGGTGGGGCTGCCTGGATAGGCGAGCGAGTTCATAGCCTGTTCGGTCTCGTCTGGCTTGCTGGCGGTGGCAGCATTTATGGGTATATCTGGTATACAATCGTTCGTTATGGCCTTTATATAATCAAGTGCGGTCATATAGCCGTTCTTACCGATCTTATTACCAATGGGCAGATAGGCAATGGCAATGAGGGAATGTTTGACTACGGCAAACGCGTCATCAGTGAAAAGTTTTCACAAGTAAACGTTCTGTTCGCCCTTGATGCCCTTGTAGACGGGGTTGTCGCCGCCTTCAACGGCACTCTCGACTGGATCGGCAGCCTTCTGCCAATACCGGCTCTTGAAGGTCTGATGAAGCTGGTTAAGGGGGTTCTTTTCGGGGCATCAACTTATATTGACGAAACTATCTTTTCATACTCGCTGGCGCGGGGCGAAAGCAACCCATGGCTCGGTGGGCAGGAAGGTTTGATCTACTATTGTCAGAACGTAAAAGAAATTCTTAAAACTGCATTTTACGCCGTTCTTCTTGATAAAGTCTGCACAGCACTTCTCTGGCTGGTTTTTCTGGCACCGGCCCTGCTGCTGGTCTGGCTTTTTGGTGGCATAATCGGTGGCGCTGCTCTGGTTGCCTCGATAATGTGCGCTTCTAATGCCAGAAGCGCTTTTCTTGAGCCGCTTTTTCTCATCATGGTCATGATCAGATTTCATGTTTCGGCAGAGAATCAGCCAATCAATCTTGAATGGGACAACCGACTCAGTAATATCAGCAGCAATTTCATAGAAATCAAAGAAAAGGCAGCAGCCTGGATTGCAGCCCCCACAACAGCTGATCCCAGCAACCCGACACCGACTGAAGCCAGTTTTTAATGATGAAAGAAATCGATGAGAACCGCCTGAGACGTTTCTGTCAGTCGGGCAACCTCATAAACGATGGCATCTCATCACATGATTTTGCCGAAGTTCGCAAAGCACTGGATGCCTGCATTGACATGCAGAGAACATTGGCTGATCATGGGTATTTTAACTCATACCTGTCAGGAAAGCTGGCTCTGGCCTTCAGTGCCGGGCTGTGTATTACCGAACAGAGTGAACTGCTGACCAGTCTTTTTCAGCTTGGCAAGCTGGTCAACAGCGACCCACCGGTATTTGAAGCCCGATGTAAACTTCCGGCAGATTACGATGGCATGCGGTTCAATACTCCACTTACGCCAGTCGACCTGAGACTGCTTGCCACTGGCATGTATTTCTGTCTTGATACCCAAAACAACCAGCTCAAAATTCATGACACGATGGTCATGCTGCAGATCAAGATCATCGAAAGAATCCTGTTTAAAAGGCAGAAGCTGACCGACGGCTCATACACTGAATCCGAAGCAAAAAAGCTTTCTGAATATTTTCAGAAGTTTCCTGACATGATATTTGAGTATCTTCGCCATGATGAGAAGCATCTGGTCAATGAATTGATTTCATTCTGGGAATTTTCTCTTCAACTGGCTTACGGCAATGACATCCCCGAGGCTTGCGGCAGAGCCTTCAGCGAGAAGTTGAGACAATTTCCCACTTTCGAACGCCACAACCACATAAGACTCCTTCCCATGCAGCCATGGGAGTGCAATCAGCCAGTCGAAGCTGAAGAGATTGAAGAAGAAATAGAGATCGGGCATAGCCTTTCAAAAGCCTTGACCACACCGATTTCCTTTAATCTGGGGTTCAGTGAAATGCCCTCTATTGGCAAGCCGATAAAGGTGATTCTGGGCCTGCACTTCATTACCGGGCTGGTGGCAATCGGGTTGCCTGAGATTCTTCTCTGGTCGTGTATTGCCATTACCCTTGCCTCGGTTTTTTACCGAACCTGCCTGCATTTTAAAAGAGATATCAGCAAGGGCTCAGCACCGCTCGCAGCCTTTTTCATTTATCTTTTTGCCGGTTTTATGAGCATTGGCGCTTTTGGTGCCGAAGGCATTGTGGCCGGCATGGTCGCGGCGGTGGTCATACACATTATGTTTCCGCTCTTTTTTGGCCTGGCTTTGCTGGGCCGGCGCAAGTTCAAAGAATCTCTGGGTGATCTGTTCGGCGGACCGGGCAACAAACGACTGAAGTGAGCCACACATGCAAGGTTATGTCTTAAAGATCACGCCCGGGTGCATGAGAAACCTTGAGGCAGGGCAGAAATGTGGCAACCTGCAGCGGAATTCTGCTATATTATCTGCTGCAGTTTATGATTGCAAAGACGAAGCGATATCTTAAAAAGAGCAGAATATGAATATCGTGGCATTGCCGATAACTGACCCGGTATTGATCTTTGCGCTTCTGCTTTTTATCATACTTTTAACCCCCCTGATACTTGACCGCTTCAAAATACCTCACCTGATCGGCATGATCATTGCCGGTGCGGTCGTCGGCCCCCACGGGCTCAATTTGTTGCACCGAGACAGTGCCATAATTCTTTTTGGCACCGTTGGGCTTCTTTACATCATGTTTCTGGCGGGCCTAGAAATCGAGATTGCCGACTTTAAAAAAAACAGCAGGCGAAGTCTGGTTTTTGGTCTTTATACTTTCATGATTCCGATGCTGCTTGGCATCGTCTCGGGGTATTACTGGCTCGAACTGCCGTTGTCTTCGGCGATTCTTCTGGCAAGCATGTTCGCTTCACATACTCTGATCGCATACCCGATTATCAGTGGTTTTGGCATCGCCCGCAATCAGGCTGTCGTCGTGGCAATAGGCGGCACCGTAATAACCGACACCCTGGCACTTCTGGTTCTGGCGGCAATTGTTGGCATTAAAACCGGCACAATTGTTGAAGGCTTCTGGCTGCGCATGGCATTTTCGCTTTCAGGAATCGGGGCCGCCATCATTTTTTTGTTTCCGGTAATCGGTCGCTGGTTCTTCAAGCGTTTTGACAATCATATTTCACAGTTCAATTTCGTTCTGGCCATGGTCTTTCTGGCTTCATATCTCGTTGAACTCGCCGGTGTAGAGCCGATAATAGGAGCTTTTCTGGCAGGGCTTGCACTCAATCGCCTGATTCCAAGGGTTTCTGC
>JAQUZA010000284.1 GCA_028691595.1 Candidatus Rifleibacteriota bacterium | reverse complement strand
GCTCTTCCGATCTATTTGAGTATTGACAAGTCGTTAAAAATTAGCGAGTTTCCGCTTAAATATTCCGACTACCCTGCTATAGTCGGTTGTAGAGAGTTCATCAAACTTCAAAATGATGGTAAATTTGGGATGTTGTATGTAAATAACAGCAACGAACTCGCTGTTTATAACTACAACAGCTCTTTCTGACAACCCGAGGCAAGCTCGAGAAGCAAGTTCGAATTGTCTAAAACAGAAGGAAGTGTGCCCCCGGTCGCAATTGCGGCCGGGGGCTTTCTTATGGTTGCAAATTATGCGGGTTTGGCGTAGATTTGACGGGTATGCTCAATCGACACAACTATAGCAAACTCGCAATCCTTATGGCGGTTATGGCCGTTTTTGTGGCCCTGGTAACCGCCCAGGCCTGGAACAAGGACTATGTTCTTGAGTTGACCATAGTCACCGACAAACAGGAAGAATACGTTCTATACATCGAACTGAACGATAAAGAACTGCGCAATTTGCGCAATGATCCGGGTAATGAGATCAAGCCTTATCTCGTCGAGGCCCGGCGCAAATACGCCGATGAAATTGGCTACCGCAAAGAGATTTACGGCTCCGAGAATTATAAGATGGTCGTAATTTCAAGTTATCGTTTTGTCGTTAAAGAAAAGTCAAGCGGCCGTGTGCTGCTTTCTAAATAGCATTCCCAGCATGACCAGCTTTTGGAGGAGGCCATGAAAATTATAAAGTCCGATCGCATTTCTCTGGCGTTAATCATTCTTTTCACCCTTGTCAGCATGCAGCTTTCTGCACTGGTTAAGTCGCCTCCCGAAAAGGCCATTCTGCCAAATGGCCTGCGCGTCATTGTTGTCGAAGACAAAAGCTTGCCTGTTGTGGCTGCCGGTCTGATTTTCGATACCCAGGCATATTTTCAGAGCAATTGCAATTCAGGCCTTGGAAGAATCTACCGGTCGATTCTAGATTCGGCAGACTTTGCCGGCGAATCACGCTTTGATTTTAATGCCCGCCTCGAAAGGGTTGGCATTACGAATGAATTTGGCGGCGGTCAGAATATGTTTTATGCCGCCTGCAACGGTAACGCCGACCATCTCAAGCTGATTCTCGAATCGCTATACAACCTTGGTTTTAACCTCAAACCCGCTGTCGAAGACTTCAACCGGGCCAAAGAAGAAGCAGTGCGCTATGCCGCTTCTGCCAAGAAGTTTCCACGGTCTACCGGTCTTATGGAACGCCAGATATGGAAAGACATTTTCCCCGATCACAGTGTTGAATGTCACGGCCCGATAAGTGAAGAACTGCTTGCCAAAGCTCAGATCGAGCATCTGGCAGATTTTACCACCAGCATTTTCGTGCCAAACAACGCCGTTCTTGTTGTTATTGGTGATGTCGTTGCCTCTAACGTTTTTGCTGCTGCAATGAAACAGTTCGGTTCGCTGCAGGCTCCGGTTCTGAAGGCCGGCGAAACAAGACCCGCCACCGCCAAAGCTGTCGTATCAAGAAAAGCCGAAATCATCGATTATCTTGATATTGAAGAGACCGAGGTGCTGCTTGGTTTTGAAGCCCCCGGTTACACAAGCGCCGACATGCCGGCTGCTTATCTCTGGCAGGCCGCAATGCATGATATCAACAATGCCTGGCTTGAAACCTCAGTGCAAAAAGATTTTCCGGAATTGAAGAATATCTATGCCCGATACGTGCCGGGTCGTGAGCAGGGCGTTTTTCTCATTGGTTTTACCAGCCGGGATGTAAATGTTAATCGCCCGATCAACTCGATTCTCAGCTCACTTGGTAACCTTTATATGACCCCGCCGAATGGTAATGAAATGCGGCGTATCACCGAAATGATGCAGCTCAAGAATCTTGAAAAGCGTGAATCGAGACTCGAAAGAGTTTTCGATCTTGGCTTTGCCGAACTGATGGGTAATTTCAGAACCGCCGAAGGAATCGATGCCGCTTACAGCCGGGTGACTCCAACTGATCTGCAGAGAGTCGCCCACCAGATGTTCAGCACCGACCGTTATGCCGTCAGAATAGTTTACCCGATAAAATCTCAAAAGGCTGAAGAAGTGCCGGTTAAGCTTGCTTCCCTTGCAAATGGCAGTCGAATAATCGTTCGCAGTTTCTCTGGCAGTGAAGTGGTTGGCCTGACGCTTCTGTTTGGTGTCGATGCCTGTGCTACCAACGAGAACGACCGCCGCATGACGCGTCTGGTTGCCGAAATGATCGCCAGTTTCTTGAATGATAACGAGAACCGCCGCCTGAACAACCGACTTGATGATATCGGTGCCCGGGTAGAAGCAGTTTTTAATAACGAAAGCCTGGTTATCTCGGCTAAAACCCGCAAACAGAAGCTTCCTGAGCTGCTTGAATTCATCAAGAACACTATTGTTAAACCAGATTTCTCAGAAAAGATTTTTAAAGCCACCCGCCGAAAAGTGCTCGAACGCATGGACGAAGAAGTCGCTAAACCCCAGATTACTGTTGCTAACAGCATGATCGAGGGGCTCTACCCGGGCATGAATCTTGTCTTTAAAAATATTTCCCACCGTGATTTTGAGAATATCACCTATGAACAGGTCAGCAAGTTCTACCGCGAATGGGCGGTGGCTTCGAATCTCTGTATTTCTGCGGTTGGTAACTTCGACAGTGACAAGACCCTTGAGTTGATCAGCAATGTATTTGCAGACTTCCCATCAGGGAAGGGAATTGCCACCTCGCAATGCCCGGCGTGGGTCGGTTCGCCACTCGAAAAAACCGAGGTTCGTGAGGTTAAACTGCCTGCCAGCAGCGAGCATGCTTATATCGGCGTTGGTTTCAGAATGAAGCAGTTTCTCAGCGTCAACAGCCAGGATGAGTTGCGCAGCACTTTTGGGGCAAATTCGGTGTTCAGCCACTTACTATTTAGCAGCAGCAATGCCATTATTGCCCAGGAACTCAGGAAAATCGATGCCCTTCGCGGCCTGTGGGGCACTTATCAAACCAATCGACTGTTCTCGGTGTTTTCTTTTTATGCCGCCGTACCGGTCGAAAAACTCGATGAAGCAAAAAAAGTCATCGAAAATATCGTCAACAAAATACCGCAGATGTCGGTCTCTACCGAAGATATTCAGGCCGCCGGCCAGAAGATGAGGTCATACTTCAACCGGGCCCTTGAAAGATCAGACGTGCAGTCAGCCGTGCTCGCCAGTTTCCTCTGGAACGGTCTCAAGACCGATTTTCTTGAAGAAATTCTGGGTCTTTTTGGTTCTGTGACCCCAGAACATGTGAAAAAGGCGGCACAGAGCAATTTTAACCGCTATCTGATGATTATCGGCCGGCCACAAAAATAGTTGCATGCCGGTAATTCACCGGTATTCAGTTAAAATAGAAACAGGGAACGGGTTTTTGCCCGTTCCCTGATCTTTTTTTAGTTCGCTTTGTGGTCAGCTCGGTCGGTTAAGTCAGATAGGTATGCAGCATTTCGCAGCGGCGGGGGTTACGCAACTTGGCAAGTGCCTGCGACTCAATCTGGCGAACGCGTTCGCGGGTAACGCCAAGCAGTTTTCCGATTTCTTCGAGGGTGTATGACTTGGTGTCGCGTAAGCCGAACCGATGCATGAGAACGATGCGCTCGCGGTCAGACAGAGACGACAGAACCTTTTCGAGTTCGCCGTCAAGGGCTTTCTTTTCGGCTTCAGCAAGTGGGTCAGCATCGAAGTCGGTAATGACATCACGGAGAAAGAGGTCTTCTTCTGAATCGACGGGCGTGCTGTCCATGGATACCACATTGGGAATATCACGCAGAAACTTGCTGAGGTCTTTGGGTTTCATCATTACTGCATCTGCCAGCTCGTTGAGGGTCGGGCGGCGATTCAGTTTTTTTATCAGGGTTTCTTCGACCTTTTTGATGCGCAGACTGGTATGAACGCGGTTCAGAGGCAGGCGAATCGGGTTGCCATGACTTGAGACAACCTGAATCATCGCCTGGCGTATCCACCAGACGGCATACGAAATGAACCGGACATTTTTGTCACTGTCGAAACGCTGGGCAGCGCGCATCAGGCCAAGATTGCCCACGGCAATAAGGTCTTCAAATGGCACCTCATTGATGTGCCGGTAGCGCTTGGCCACTGCCACAACAAACCGCAGATTGGCAAGAATAAGCCGGGCTTTGGCCCGTTCGTTGCCCTCCTGGACCTGCTTGAGAAGAACCATCTCTTCTTCGCGCGTGAGAGGCGGGTGCTTCTTCAGATCTTTGAAGTAGTTCTTGAGAAGCTGATTATCCTGTTCGCGGTCATGATTATGATTAATACTTGCCATATGAATCTCCGTTTCTTTGAGGGCTGCCAACGGTAATGTACACATGGCGGTTCCTCCTGAACCTTCGCTATGTACGGCAACCCGGTTGTCTAATCGGAACATTTCACCGAATCTTTAATGAAATAAAAGAAAATTCTGGTATGTCCATTCCGACCCCTGCACTCTGGAGCTAATGCAGGCAAGAACCGCCCCGTCTGCTGACGGGTCTCACTGATTCTTTAATTCTCTCTACAACTAATTATAGCACATTTTTCTCATGGTCAAGTAAAAATTGTAAAATTTTTTTTACAATTTAAGTTTAGCAATAAGGGAAACGTTTTTATTCTGAGTTCACGCCGTGGGTAATTTAGCTGCTCTGACCCTTAAAAAAGTCGAGCAGATGGCTCAATACACCGCTGGTTCCGCGTCTGGTGCTGTAAATCAGCGGGATCTTCTCTTTTTCGGCCACTGGCACGATCTCGCGCAGCAGAGTGTGCGAAATTTGCCTGACCACGATTACCACTGCATCTGCTTTGCCCAGACCATTTTTGAGGTCGTGCAGGTTTTCGAAGCCGCTGTGCCAGCTGACGAGCAGGTTGTGGCGGGCCAGCACCCTTTCGTATTCGCTGCCGATGCGGTCACCGCCAAAAATGAGAATGCGTTCGCCCTTGAACTGAAAATCACCTGGCGAATCATTTTCGATCGGAAA
>JAQUZA010000283.1 GCA_028691595.1 Candidatus Rifleibacteriota bacterium | reverse complement strand
CCTTCCTGCTTGATCAGTTTCAGATCGACAATTTCACCCTGGGTGAGATCGCCATCACTGACCAGCTTGCCATAGAAAGCCTGAACGAGGACATCTTTCGCTTTCAGGTGAGCCATATGAACCTTGACCTTCACCTCGAGCACGTCGCCAACATGATGCGCATCGCTGCCGTTAGCATCGATACTTTCAATTCTGATATGATTCCACTGGCCGCGCACATTATCGAGCCAGGCGGCAAGATCACGAGCCCGCTGACGGTCATTGGCAGAAAGGTCACGATAGCGAATGTCAGCAGGAACATAAAAGCGCTCAGCATATTCTGCAACCATGCGGTTGGTGTTGAAAACCGGGTTAATATCTTTCATGCACTGCTTCATCATTGAGATCCAGCGGCGCGGCAGATGATCGCTCGAATGGTCATAGAAGGTTGGTGCCACTTCTTTTTCGAGAAGTTCATACAGCGAATTGGCTTCGACTTCATCCTGATAATCGGGGTTCTCGAATTCTTCGCGAGTACCGATTGCCCAGCCGATACCGGGTTTATAGGCTTCATCCCACCAGCCGTCGAGAATGGAAAGATTGAGAACACCGTTGGCGGCAGCCTTCATGCCTGAAGTTCCGCTGGCTTCCTGGGGGCGGCGCGGGTTATTCAACCAGACATCGACACCCTGAACGAGATAACGGGCAACCACAACGTCATAATCTTCGATAAAGACAATATGACGGCGCAGGCGTTCATCGTTGCTTTCCTTAACGATTTCTTTGATGTAATTCTTGCCGGGCTCGTCTTTTGGGTGAGCCTTACCGGCCACGATGATCTGAATCGGGCGTTCCTTATTGGTAAGAATACGAATCAGGCGTTCTTTATCTTTAAAGAGAAGCGTGGCGCGTTTATAGGTGGCAAAACGTCTGGCAAAGCCGATGGTAAGGGTTTCAGGGTTGAGGACTTCCTGGGCGCGTGCCACTTCTGAAGGTGGAGCATTGCGGGCCCTGAGCTGATTTTCAAGGCGACTGCGGGCAAAGGCCACCAGGCGCTCACGACGGCGTTCATGGGTGCGCCAGAGTTCTTCCATCGGAATCATGTCTATCTTTTCCCAGACGGTCTGATCGCCGGGGTTCATTACCCAGCGGGGGCCAAGATAGCGGTCAAACAACGCTGACATTTCCTGAGAGGCATATGAGCGGGTATGAACGCCGTTGGTGATTGATTTGATCGGGATTTCCTGGAATGGAACGGCTGGATACAGGTTGCCCCACATCTTGCGCGACACGTCGCCGTGAAGTTTGCTGACGCCATTGGCTTCACCGCAAAGATTCAAGGCGCAGACTGCCATCGAGAAACCGTCGCCCTTCGGAGTGTTGGCCTGCCAGCCGAGGTCGAGAAATTCCTGCCAGCTGATACCAAGCTTCGAATAATACTGTGAGAAGTATTTTTCCATAAGGTCTTTAGAGAAAACGTCAATACCAGCCGGAACCGGAGTATGGGTGGTAAAAACGTTGCCTGAACGGGTCAGCTCAAGAGCTTCCCGGAAAGTCATCTGATGTCTTTCCATGGCAACTGCGATTCTTTCGAGAGCCAGGAAAGCTGAATGACCTTCATTCATATGGTAGACGCAGGGGTGAAGATCGAGGGCATGCAGGGCACGCAATCCACCAATGCCGAGCACCAGTTCCTGCATAATGCGGGTTTCAGTGTCACCGCCATAGAGCTCCCGGGTGATCCAGCGGTCACCGGCAGAGTTTTCGGGAGTATCAGTAGCGAGCAGATAAAGAGGCACACGACCTACCTGGAGTTTCCAGACCAGGCAGAACAGAGTTCGGCCCGGCAATTGAACGCTAACCTTTGCGTGACTGCCGTCAGAGTTAGTCACCGGTGTAACCGGCATATTGTGAAAGTCGTTTTCGGGGTAAACTTCCTGCTGATATCCGCCGGCATTCAGTTTCTGCTGAAAATAGCCAACGCGATACATCAGGCCAACGGCCACAAGCGGAATACCAAGATCAGAAGCTGATTTAAGGTGATCGCCGGCAAGCATGCCAAGACCGCCTGAATAAAGGCGAACACTCTCGGTCAGGCCGAATTCAGCAGAATAATAAGCCACAACCGGCTTTTCATTGAAACCACCATGGTTTTTGGCATACCAGGTCTGGTGGTCGTTCATATACTGGCTGAAGCTTTCATAAACGCGATGCAGATTGGCAAGAAAAGCTTCGTCGTGGGCCTTGGCTTCGAGCCGTTCCTGTGAAATTGCACCGAGCATTTTGACGGGGTTATGGTAGGTAGCTTCCCATTGAACCGGGTCAAGACGGCGCCACAGAGCGATAGCTTCCGGGTTCCAGCACCACCAGAGGTTATAGGCGAGGTCCTTGAGCGGGGCCAGCGGCTCTGGCAAACTTGGAACCACGATAAAGGTTCGAATAGGCTTCATTAAGTAGGGGCCTCCTGCGAAAAAAAATTAGGTGTGCACTTTATACCATTAGCGCGGCAAATTCGCAAGCCCTATGCACAGCAATGCTGCCCTGAAGCCGAAAAAACCTGAATGATTGGCGCGTGCAAGCAGCCATTTAAGCTGCACGAGAAACAACACAAATTTTCGGGTGCCGTGCCCTTTGTCTCCCAAACGCGAAGCTTCGGCATGCTAAACCTGGCTGCCCCGGCTTAAAAACAAGGTGCTCTCTAAACGGGTCCATCAATATTCAAACCTGAGCGACCTGGAGCCACAAATTCACTCAAAAGCCTTGCCAATGCGGCTTTTAATAAAGTCAGCATCAGCCTTAATGACTTCAGCGAGCTCAGAAAAAGAATCTGCCACATAAAGCCGCGCGACCGAAGCATCTATTGCAAAATCGTTCGAGAGGGTGGCGAGCCACTTCAACTGCCGGTGCCCTGCCAGGTCGAAGATACTCATAAAATCACGGTGTCTGACGATGATACGACCAGTGACCGACTCGTCAAGCTGCAGAAGCGGAAAACTTCCCTCGAGAGCAAGACCGCTGCCGAAGGTATTTTTAACCTCAATACCCATGGTTTCACAGATTATCGGCAGCAGATCGGCGTGGGTTGTGGGGGTGGTAACCACTTGAGGCTTAATACCGGCCCCGAGCAAAAAGGCCGGAATCTCGAACTGTTTACGATGCGGGCCGGTTGCATGGGTAATAAAACCTGATTCGCCGAGTGACTCGCCATGATCGCCGAAAATAACGAACAGAGTATCAGCAAAGCGCCCGGCTGCCTCAGCCCGGGCCAGAAAATCGGCCAGGACAGTATCGGTATAGATGGCTGCATTAGCATAGCGATTTGCAAGCCCCTGCAGGTTTTCACCTTCCGGCTGCATCAGAAAAAGATTGATGTCTTCGGAAATAACGGGCTTGTAATGCTCAGCCTCGGGGGGATAGTAATAATTGAAATGCAGATTATAGAGATAGGCGTGAACAGCCAATTTTTCGGGTTTTCTGAGAAGCTCGGATAATTTATCGAGTACGGCTGGAGAGCTTTGCCAGTGCTTTTCGACCTGCGCCTGGCAAAGATTACCTTCCCAGAAACTCGAGCGCTGCATCTGGTAGTTCGATGAGCCGACCAGACAGGACTTCAGGCCCAGAGTTTCGAGATACTGCTGAAAGGGGATTTTTTCGGTTTCGTGGCGCGAGAAAGGCAGATTTAGCGGAAAGGAGCTGCGAAATATACTATGGAAGCTGCTCAAGCTGATATTTGAAATTGACTGATGCTGACTCAAAAAAAGACCACGCCCGGCAAAAGCTTTTGTCAATGGCATTATGGTATTGAATTCCTGCCGGCGAAGACTTTCGACCGAAATCATAACGAGATTGGGTATCTTGTTGCCTGTTTTTAAAGCAAATGAGTTTTGCGGGTAAATTTTGTCTTCATCGAGGGAAATCTTCTGTGACAATAACCCCTTTAGGTTGGCTGATCTGCGCAATTCCGGGTGATCTGGCACAGGCAACACCCCGAGATCGAGCCTGAGAGGGAGATATTCATAGACCGGCAAACCAGCACAGGCAACGTCAAAACGCCATGCAGACAAAAGAAAAACGCAAATGGCCACAAGCAGAACCCCAAAAGAATCAGTTGCCCCTTTAACAGAGGGCTTTTTAGCAACCCGACCGATAATGAGGGCCGCAGGGACAACCGCAAAAATAAAAACAAAGGCCTCGACAAGAAGCATCAGATAGCCTTTTCCTGCAAAATGAAGGGCTTCAATCAGATCATCGTATATGAGGGCAATCTGAAGCAGATGATTAAGGCTCAGGTGGGTCTTACTGACTGTATAAAACATGCGGTCGAGATAAAACCAGATCAGAAAACTGCCGTTGAGCAGAAACAGGGGCCAGAAAAAGCGCTGCTGCCAGAACCGCAGAATAAGATGCTCAGCAGCAAGAAAAACAGCACCGCCAGCCGCAATCATCAGCATCAGCCAGTCAGGAATACCAGCAGAGACAACCGTCTGATAAACCCCGGCCAGCGAGCAACCGAGGGCCAACAGAAGGGGTATGCGCATATGCAGAGACGAAAACCTGCAGAGACAGAAGAGCACCAGAAAAATTCCCAGAAAAGTGCCTTCGGGGCCGGCAAGGTTTAGTAAAACAAGTGATTCGGCAGGTCTTATCAGGCCGATCAGTGACCAGCCAAGCAAAATCAGACTAATAACCTGCAAAGATAGCGCGAGTCGCTGCCAAGAAGGCGGGACCGGCGATACATTACCAGGTGAAGATGTGTGTTTTATCATGATTAGAGAGAGAGAATTTTAAGATTTTTGCATCCGATTCAATTCATGGGCCTGAGTTAACAGACTAGTCCTCTGTCAGCTTGAACATGCAAAATCAGCGTCCTCGGCATCACATGCACAGGCCCGGAACCCATAGATTTCATGCGTTTACCCTGCCAACGACTGGAAAGCTTGTATTGAGAGAAACCGTTAAGTATAATACCTCACAATGATTAATAAGCAAAATATCTCAGTTATCGTCTTTTGTTTT
>JAQUZA010000008.1 GCA_028691595.1 Candidatus Rifleibacteriota bacterium | reverse complement strand
ATTGTAGACCGAACCCCACCGCCGGCTCCGACTTCAGTTCTGCCGCTTCCCGATCAGGTTACCAACAAACGCGGCCAGTCATTCAAATGGAGCGCCACTACTGACGCAGACCATTACCTGTTGCAGGTTGCCGACGATGCTTCATTCAACAATGTTCTGAATACTCAGACCAACACTGGCTATGAATCACTTCTGGGCCAGGTGCTGGTCATGACCGAAGGTGCCTTCACCATGCCGAAAGATGGCACTTACTACTGGCGCGTTGCAGCCATTGAAACCTGCGCCGATGGTTTCAACATCAGCGGTTTCTCAACCACCAGAAGATTTACCGTCGATACCGTCAAGCCCCTGATAGTTGAAGTGCAGCCCGCCCCAAGCTCTGCCAACAAAATCTCGACCGGTATGGTAACCTTCACCATCAGGTTCAGCGAACTGGTAGACCCAACAATCAGTCTCACAGTTAAAATGACCACCGCCGGTGGCCAGCTGATGGCCATCGAAAAAACTTCCTTCAAAGAAGACACCTGGACCGGCACCACCGTGGTTCCCAAGAATAGCAGCGCTCTGTATGACGGCACAGCCATAATTTCGATCGAAGGTGCCTCAGACATCGCAGGCAACATTATGGCCCCCGACAGCACCCACAGCGTGGTCATCAATACCGGCCCGTCTTTCACGACCAAGATCTTCTCGAATCCGGCCAATGAATACCAGCTGATGATCGTGACCAGGGCTTCAGAAGCTCTTCAGTCGCCGCCTTCATGCTCGGTTCAACAGAGTTCTGCCCGAACTCCGGTAATCATGAACTTTCTCAAAGAAAGATTCTACGCCGGTTCTTACAAAATCGACATCACCAGCCCGGGCAAAGCTTACATCGACCTTTCCGGAACCGACCTCTACGGTATGGTGGGCAACGATTCATTCCAGTTCACCGTTGCCGACATGAACGCTTCGCAACGCCTCAACATCACTTCAAACTCCGGTCTGGCAAGTTTGAAAGGTGCCGAGAACTCAACATATGCACCGAGCGCAATCTACATGGTAGATCGCGAATACCTCGAATCGCCGTTTACTGCCTCGAACTTCAGAGCCAGCGCCCTGCCTGGCACAAAAGCTTCTGTCAGCAAACCCGTCGAACTTACCAGCGTTCTGCCCCTCGAAGAAATCGGCCCGGTCAGTCTGCAGCTTAAAAAGCGCCTGCTTTATACCACCGATGTCAGCCGCGAAAAATTCGCCGTGCCTGCCGACAAGATACACGTCTACCGCCAGGATAAGAATGGCAACTGGTTATTCCAGGGTGGCAGCATTAAAGACGGCAAAATATCGGCAGAATTGAACGGCCTGGGTCGAGTCGCTCTGATGGCCGACCTTACCGAACCCTCTGTATTTGAGCTTAGCCCCTCATCGATGGAAAAGCTTGAATCGGCAATGCCCGAAATCAAAGGTCAGCTCGCTGACGGTGGTTCAGGCATCAAAAAAGATTCTTTCAGACTGTTCATCAATGATATCGAGATTCCGGCTGTTGAAATAAATGAAACCGGTAATTTCAGCTACAAAGTCAGACAGGCCCTGCCGAAAGGTAAACATGAGATCAGATTTGAAGTGGCCGACCAGGCTGGCAATACCCTGAGAAAATCATTTCAGGTTGAGGCCCCGGCACCCTTCGCTCTTGATGAATTCATGCCCTACCCGAACCCGGCAACCGGCAATGCCATGTATTTTAACTATAACTTCAATCAGAACGCTGAAAAAGTGCAGTTAAATATCTACGACACCGCCGGACACCGTGTGGCAGACTTCGATACCTTCGAATTCTCAACCAAGAACAAGGGAAGAATACGCTGGGATCTGCGCAACAACAGCGGCAAAATTGTTGCCAACGGCGTCTACTTCTATAAGCTCGAAGTCACCAGTGGTGGCAGAACCCTGAAGAAACGCGGCAAATTCGCGGTAATGCGCTGATTGCAGCAAAGGAGAGCATAAAATGAAGAAAAAACATCTTGCAGCCATACTGCTGGTAATTCCAATGATATTCGGTCTCACCGGCTGCAGCGGCGGCGTAAACGGAGAAGGTGACAGCGGCTATTCACAGGATGTTGGAACTCCCATTGTCAGAGGCAATGCCTTCAATGACCTTGGCTGGGAAAACATCGGCAAAGGTCAGTATGAGAGCGCAATCGCCCAGTTCAACAAAGTATTGAACGACAACCCGACAGACGACGAAAAAGCCGAGGCCAACAACGGCCTGGGCTGGGCAAAATCATATCTTGGTGAATTAAAAGATGGCATTGCCTGGTTCGAAAAAGCAAAAGACATTTCGAACGATGCCAAAGTCGGTCTTGCCGCTGCTTACCTGCAGAAAGCTTCGCGTTCAGACATGGAAATGGTTATTGATCTGTTGTTTAAACAGCTCGGCGCTGAAAATCCTCACTTCAAATACTCTGCCCGCCGGAACACCGGGGTATCTGACGCCGAAGTACATGCCATGCTCGCCTATGCCTATGCTTCAGTCGGTTCAAATGATCTCGCAAGAGAGCAACTCGACTACGCTAAAGAACTCGACCCGAACTATGCCGGAACCACCATCGAACAACTGGCAAATGTCATAGAATTTCTTCTGAACTGATACTGTTCAGCAGCCCGTAATCAAGCGGTGCGGTAGCCTGGCTGCCGCACCGCTTGCATTTTTACCCGCAAAAGTATAGCGGACTATCTTGCTCAGCAAAAGTGAGAATTTGTAATGTTTGCAGTGCTTTTGAATAATTTTCACGGGCAATAATGCCGATAACTACCCCATAGCTATATTTCCTACCGGAGGCATTATGAAGAATTCCAGAAAAATCGTTGCCATACTGCTGGCGATGGTTGTTCTTGTGGGTATAACCGGCTGTCTGCAAAGCTCGAGCTCGGTCAAGGGCAATGTAACCGGCAAGGTTTTCGATTCAAACGGCAAAGCTCTTCATAAGGCCAGAGTAGAGATTTATGGTGCCAACAACTCTGTATTGACCGATGAACTTGGGCGCTACACAATTACCGGGGTTGAACCCGGCCAGAAAAAACTCGTAGCCACTTTCGATAAAAAATCAGTGGTGAAGATCGTCGACATCGTTCGCGGCGAAACCCTCGAAAATGCCGATCTGACCTTTTCGGTCATCGATGGCCTGCCTCCTGTAATCACCGAAGTTGCGGTCGGCAGTCTCACCGAAAACCTGGCAGTGATAACCTGGAAAACCAGCGAATCAGCAGATTCCACCGTTGATTACGCTACCGGACCAGTTGGCCTCACGCCCTACACAATGCTGGCCTCAGACCCATCGATGCTCACCGACCATCAGATAACTCTTTCCGGCCTGCTTCCGGGGCAAACCTATCATTTCCGTGTCAGATCACTTGATTTTGAACGCAATGAAGGCGTTTCGTCAGAATACCAGTTTACAACCCCAAGCGGCGATGCCCCGGCAATCCCACTCAATTTTGTGGTTGAATCTCCGACGGTCATGGAAAAAATAACCCTGAGCTGGCTGAGCAACACAGAATCAGACCTGGCCGGCTACAACATTTATCGTTCAGAATCAGCATCCGGCAACTTCACCCGTATCAATGCCAATCCTGTCAGTTCTGGCGTTGGCAACACAACCTACCAGGATGAAGGCCTGAAAATAGCATGTAAATACTATTATCGCCTCAAGGCCGTTGATGTGGCCGGCAACGAAAGCCAGCCAAGCTTAACACTGTCAGTCGTAACCCCCGGTATTCTTTCAGAAAACCGCACCTGGAAAGCCTTGGAAAGCCCATACATAGTTCAGGGCGACATTCGTATCCGCGGTGGAGCAGTGTTAACTATCGAACCTGGAACCGAAATCAGGTTCACCCAGAAAGATTCGATTCCTGACGCTCAGGGTTCGGCAATGGCAGACCTGATTGTTCAGGGCGGCCTGATGGCAGTCGGCACTGAGAACCAGCGCATTTTGTTCACCTCAGCCGAAAGCTTTCCGCGCAAATCGATCTGGGGCGGTATTTATTTTCTTGGCACCAATCAGCCCGAAAATATGCTGCGCTACGCAACGGTCATGTTTGCTGACATGGGGATCAGAAGCGAAGGTTCGACACCTTCAGTTGAAAATTGTGAATTCGGCCTCTGTGGCCTTGGTTTGAATATCGGGCTGTCAACAGCTCTCAATGTCAGATACAACACAATCAGAGACTGTGATGTCGGCATGGTATCGGCGAACTCAAACATTCGCAACAACCTGTTCATCGATAACCAGACGGGCTGCTCACTGCTTGGCAACGACTATTTCGAGAACAATACCGTCGACTGCCTGATAGGGGTGCAGGTCGATGCGGGTAACCCGGTCATCAAAAACAATATCATCGCCTACACCGGCAGCACCAAAGCTATCTATGGCATCAACCAGACGGTCAGCCTGGCTACACCGACAGTTTCCTTCAATGATTTCTTCAATTATACCTACGCTCAGAACGGCACCAATGGCACCGGCACTGCAAACATCGAAGTCGACCCGTTGTTTGTCGGTGGCACTCCTTACAGCTATCAGCTGCAGAGAATAGCCAACGGCAATGCCAGCGATTCGCCCTGTCTTACCGCCGGCGAAGCCGGTGCGCAGCAGGGCCGTTACGGCCCGTGATCTGATTTAAACCAGCATAAATAACGTAGGGGTTCAAAATGTTGAACCCCTACGTTATTTAATCGAGATAAAATGTTGGCCTGTCAGGTCAGTTTCAGCCCTCGGCATCAGGGTCTGTATCTGGTTCTGAATCACCTTCGCCCTCGCCCTCAGTGAGCTCGCCCTTTTCATAAGCCCGTATCCACCAGTTGATCAGTTCGCCATTCTCTTTGAGAAAATCTTTGAAGCTCATATGGTGACCATCTTCACAGTCCTGCTTAAACTGTTCGGTTACAAACTGCGTAAGTGGCTCAAGAACTGATGGATCAAGAAAAACCCCGGCCCCGACAAGGAATCTTGCCTCGCCGAGTCTTAAAACGCGGGTGAAAAGGATACTGTCATCGAGCACGGTATCAGAACCAACCGATTCAGAAACCTGGAATTCTTCTCCAAGGAAGACATCTTTAAGAGTCATCGACGTTCCAGGGACTACAGATTTAACCTGCAGCAGAGTCAGATGCGTTTCTTTAAGGGCTTTGCAGACCTGCATTTCCTGGAGATTGAGATCATCTGAGCTGCGGCGCAAATACTCGTCGAGCAGACAGTTACCAGACGCGTCGCTGTCGTCAAGCAGAAACCAGCTGAGAAAAAGAAATTCTTCTGTAGGGTCAAATTCGTATTCTTCGCCTTCCTGAAGGTTATAGAATATTTCCAGGGATTCGCCGAGATCCTGAAGGAATTCTTCTTCAAGGGTAAAGGCCATCAGTTTGGCAAAAAGCTCGCTGAACAGGTTCTTGATAATTTCAATCTGTGGTGACATGACGGCCAGACTCCTTTATGAATCACTCAATCTAACGCTTTTTGTCAGTAAAATCAAGTACAAGCAATCACCCGGCAGGAATTTCTTGCTTTATACGACCAAAATTCAATAGAATTGTAAAAGAGACAGAGCATAAGAGAAAAGCAAACCTAATCGCCGCATTAAACACCTGCAGCTCGATTTCTTCTAAAGGGCATATAAAAATGATGTTTAATAATTATCGGCGGGGCCGCATCTGGTGGGTTATTGCCCTCATACTCATAATCAGTGTCATCTCAGTGTTGGTGAGATTTGAATCCAGACCGGCCATTAATGTTGCGATTGTAACCAAACTCGAGTCAGGTACGGTTGTCGGGTCGAGCGAGATAAATACCGCGCTGTTTTTTCTCGAGAACCACCCGGACTGCCTGATCAATATAGTTAAACTCAACGACAACTGGGATGCCACGACCTCCAGGGAAGTAGTTTCCAGAAGCATCAACAATGGCATTCAATTTTTCATTCTTTCGACACCTTCGAGCGCGGCTGTTGCCTCTCTTGATTTATTCACCGGCAGAAATGACTCTCAGGCTCTCAATATAAATACTTCAGCGACCACAAATGCAATGAGCGGGCTCGACGACAATTCTTTCAGAATAGTTCCCGATGTAAGTATCGAGCAGCAGAATATTGCCTCTTATATCCAGACTCTTCCAGGGCAGAATATTCTGGTAATCCAGGATTCAGGCAACCAGTCGTATACCGACCCTGCTTTTGAAACGTTTTCGCAAGAAATGCAAAAGTTCCCCGACAAGGTTATCAAGACCGTCAAAACAAAAGTCGCTGATTTCGACCTGACGGTTCTCGAACCGGCCTTTTCGGAAAAATATGACATTCTTTACATTCTCGCTGGCAGTTACCAGCAGGTAATTGGTAATATTGCCCAGTTTTCATTGCAACACAAACCGAACGCTCCAATCATAGTTACTCCATGGGCGAGAACCCCTTCGGTTCTACAGACTGCCGGGCCGGCCGCCGAAAAAATAATACTGCCCTCGCAGTTTCCATCACGTTTTGAAGACGAAAAAATCAGAAATTTTCTTGAACGTTTTAAAAAGCGCTTCAATTATGAGCCCTATTCGATGAGTCTTGGTGTCTATCAGGCCCTTGAAATTCTACGCAAAGCATTCCAAAGTGGGCACAAAACCCCCGAAACCGTTAAAAAATTTCTTGAAGAGACAAAGACTTTCGAAACCAGCCTTGGCAAAGTCGACTTTGACAAATTTGGCGACCAGGTTGCTCCACTCTACTTTATCACCAGTTTTCGCAGAGAATTTGAATGACCGCGAAACAGCACAGCACTTTTCAGGAATACGTTTTTCGCCTCGAGGTGGTCAGTTTCGTTCTGACCATCGGCATTCTATTTTTCGCCACCCGTTTTATCACCGGTGAGATTCAGGCAAATTACGTAAAGATACGCCAGAACGATGCGCGAAAAATAGGCATAATTCTCGATGGGCACCTTGGCAAGGCAAATGAAGAACTGACAGTCTTCGGAAGCAGCAGCGAAGAAGAAAGATCGAGCAGAATTGTCAGAGAACTGATGGTCACTTTTGCGGATATCTACCTTCTCGACAAGAATCTGAGCGTTGAACATGTTTATAAAAAAAGCATGCACAGCCGCATCTTTAAAGGTTTTACCTTTGCCGGCAGCGAGCTCGAAAAGCTGATTTCGGGCAGTGAAGATGGCAAGAGCATCTCAAGTCTTGTACGCGGCATGGAAAATGATCGCCCAAGCCTGTATCTGGCTCAGAAACACAACGGCAACTGGCTTCTTGGTCGCGTAGATATGAGCAGTATCAACCAACTGGTATCGCAAACGGCTATTTTTTCTGATACTCCGGTTTTATTTCTTGCCCATGATGGTTTTGTTCTGGCCACAACCCACCCCGAACTCCAGCTTTATTCGCTCGATTTAAATAGAGAAAAAATCGAGCAGGGGAAATCATATATCGAGGCTGGCAACCGGCGCTGGCTGGCGATTATGGCGCGCAGCGACATTTTTGGCAAAAATATTGCTGTACTTGTTCCACTCGATCTGATGAACAAGACACACAACAGCCTGATCATTCTTTTTGCGCTGTTCGTCATGATTCTGTTGACCGTATCGATAATAAAACACCGAAGCCTCCGGGCAAAAATTCTCCAGCCTCTGAATAGCTTCACCCGGCAACTAAGCTGGGTCGAAAAAGGTGATTATCAACTCCCAGATGAAAAGAGCGATCTCGTCTTTTCTGAACTCATCTCGTTGCAAAGCCATTTTAACACCATGGCCCAATCTATCAAGGCCAGAGAAGAATCGCTTGTCAACGGAAGAGAAGAACTGCGAAACGAAAAAGAACTGCTGAGTGTAACTCTGCGCAGTATTGGAGATGCGGTAATAACCACCGACATCAGCGGCAATATTCTTACCTTCAACCCGGTCGCAGAAAAACTGGTATGCCTCGATGCTGCATCGGCCACAGGTAAACCTTTTGACCAGATCGTCTCTATCACCGACCTGAGCGGGCAACCCGTCAACAATGCTTTCCTGCAGCTTTTCGCTCAAGAAATCACGATTGAAAAGTCTTTCGAAGTTTTCCTGGTTTCCAGGCTTAAGACCAGGCATCGAATTACCTGCTCCAGATCGCCAATGCTGAATAATGAGGGCGAAAAAATCGGTTTTGTAATAGCCTTTAAAGATGTTACCAGAGAGCATGAGCTTCATCAGCAGCTGATGCATACCCAGAAAATGGACGCAATAGGTCAACTTGCCGGGGGGGTTGCCCATGACTTCAACAACATGCTCGGAGGCATCATGGGTGCAGCAGAGTTGCTGAAGCTCGACAAAAACCTGAGCCCACAACAGGAAAAAACCGTAAATCTTATTATTCAAGCATCATTGCGTGCCGTTGAGCTTACTTCAAAACTGCTTACCTTTGGTCGAAAGGGAAAACTTGTTTCAACCCCGATCAGCATCATAAAGGTAATTCAGGACACAATCGACCTGTTGAGTCGCACCATAGACAAAAGAATTACCATTCTGTCGTCTTTTGAAGACAACCACTGCATGGTGGTAGGCGACGACTCACAGATTCAAAATGCTCTTCTCAATCTGGGCATCAATGCCAGTCACGCCATGCCAACGGGTGGAACCCTTTCCTTCAATGTTTCAAAGATTTTTTTCGATGCCGAAACATGCAAATTAAGCCCCTTCAGTCTGAACCCGGGTCAGTTCATAGCCATCGAAGTTAAAGACAGCGGCTGCGGTATTCCACCCGAGAATCTGGCAAGAATTTTCGAACCCTTTTACACGACCAGAGACCCCGGCAAAGGCACCGGGCTGGGCCTTGCCGCTGTTTATGGCACCGTCAGAGACCATCACGGAGCGATAAATGTTTACAGTGAAGTTGGCATTGGAACAATTTTTCATATTTATCTTCCGGCTTCAGATAGCGAAGGCACCGCTGTTCCTGCAAATGAAGAAATAATAACAGGTAAAGGTAGAATACTGCTGACCGACGACGAAGAAATCATTCGTATAACCGCGCAGATGATGCTAGAAAGCCTTGGTTATGAAGTGCTGCTCGCCGAAAATGGTGCAAAAGCCGTCGAAATTATAAAGCAGCAAAAAGAACGAATTGATCTGGTTATTCTCGATATGATCATGCCGGTTATGAACGGCAAAGAAGCATTCAGACTGATCAGAGAACTTTATCCAGATTGTCGCGTGGTAATTTCGTCGGGTTTTCATAAGAGCGAAGACCTTGAAGAAATGAAAAAAACAGGGCTGGCCGGCTACATTCGCAAACCATTTCGCAAATACGAACTCAGCCAGGTTGTTAGTGAAGCCCTGAAAAAGGGTTGAAATACAGAATTACGCCAGAAGTATCGCTGCGCTGTAATCACATTTCCGGCATCCAGGGTTACAGTTCTTTATAATTCAAGGCGCAGCATGAGTTTTGCCTTATTAAGAAGGTGAGTTCAGAGATTATTGAGTTGATTTTGCCCGGTGTTTGCATTAATCTGTCTTAAGACTGAACTGATCCGGTGCAGATAAAAGATTTAACAGCGCATTCGAACAGCCGGAAAACCAAACCCGTTCAGCGGTTAACAGGCATGAATAAAATCGTTGAAAAACAGAGATTATCAGAACTCGTATTCAAGTTTGTAGTAGAAGCCCCGATGATCGCAAAATCCCGCAAGCCGGGCAACTTCGTGATTCTGAGAGTTGGCGAAAAGGGTGAGCGTATTCCGCTGACCATAGTCGACTCAGACCTTGAGAAAGGCACCATTACCCTTATTGTTCAGAATGTTGGTGCCAGCTCGGGCAAGTTGTGCGTACTCGAAGCCGGCGAATGTATTACTGACCTGGTAGGCCCGCTCGGCAAAGCCACTCATATTTTCAAGGCCGGCACAATTCTGGCCATGGGCGGCGGTGTCGGCGTGGCACCACTTTACCCGATTGTCGAAGCCTTCAAAAAGGCCGGGAATCGGGTGATTACAGTGATTGCAGCCCGCAACAAGGATCTGCTGATTCTTGAGAAAGAAATGCGTGAATATTCTGATGAATTGATCGTAATGACAGATGACGGTTCTTATGGCAAAAAAGGCCTGATCACCGAAGGGGCCGAAGAAGTTATCAAACGCGAAAAAGTCAACGAATGCATTGCCATCGGCCCTGCCATCATGATGAAATTTGCAGCCCAGCTGACGAAAAAATATGATATTCCGACCCAGGTAAGCCTCAATACCATAATGGTTGACGGCACCGGCATGTGTGGTGCCTGCCGGGTGACCGTAAACGGCGAAACCAAATTCACCTGTGTCGATGGCCCCGAATTCAATGCTCACCAGATCGACTTCGACGAAATGCTGCAGCGCCTGCGCGCCTACAAAAACGAAGAAGATCAGGCGAAAAAGAAATAACCGCGAGGAATCTGCAAAATGACTGATTACAGCGAAATACTCAAACAGGAAAGAAATGCCGACTGGCGGGTTGAATTGCGCAATAGCGTTGCCAATAAAGATCGCGTGACCGTTGAACGGGTTAAAATGACAGAAGCCGAGCCATCTGAGCGCATAAAATCACAGACCTGTGAAGTAAACAAAGGTCTGACTGCCGATGAAGCCCGCCGTGAAGCAAGCCGCTGCATGGATTGCGTTACGCCAACCTGCATCGAAGGCTGCCCGGTCAGCATCAATATTCCAAAATTTGTGAAATACATCGAAGCCGGCAAGTTTCTTCAAGCCGCAGCAACTCTTAAAGAGTTCAGCGCCCTGCCAGCGGTTTGCGGGCGCGTCTGCCCCCAGGAAAAACAGTGCGAAGCCAAATGCTTCTACACGCAGAAAATGAAAAAAGAACCGGTGGCCATCGGTTATCTTGAAAGATTCGCCGCTGATTTTGAGCGTGAATCAGGTAAGATTCAGGTTCCCAAGGTTGAAAAGCGTAATGGCATCAAGATCGCTGCCATTGGCTCAGGCCCGGCTTCACTGTCTTTTGCGGGCGACATGATAAAATTTGGCTATGATGTCACCGTTTTCGAGGCCCTGCACGAAATCGGCGGCGTTCTTAAATATGGTATTCCAGAATTTCGCCTGCCAAATTCAGTCGTCGATGTCGAACTCGAAAACCTGCGTCAGATGGGGGTTAACTTCGAAAAGAATTTCGTTGTCGGCAGAACCGCCAGCTTTGACGATCTTAAAGAACTGGGCTATAAGGCTTTCTTTATCGGCAGTGGTGCCGGTCTGCCCAATTTCATGAACATACCCGGCGAAAATTTGAACGGTGTCATGTCTTCGAACGAGTATCTGACACGCGTCAACCTGATGTATGCCAACCAGAGCGATTCTGATACCCCGGTATTGCGAGGCAAATGCGTTGCGGTAATCGGCGGCGGCAACACCGCCATGGATGCCGTAAGAACCTCAAAGCGACTTGGTGCTGAACGCTCAATAATCATTTACCGGCGCTCACGCGATGAAATGCCGGCCCGTCTCGAAGAAATCAAGCATGCCGAAGAAGAGGGCATCGAATTCATGAACCTGGCCAATCCCATCGAGTATCTGCCAAATGCTGAGGGCAGGGTGGCCAAGGTCAGGTTGCAGCGCATGAAACTGGGTGAACCAGATGCTTCCGGCCGTCGCAAACCGGTGCCTATCGAAGGTGACATCGTCGAAATCGATATCGATATAGCCATCGTCGCCATCGGTGTGTCACCAAACCCATTGATTCCGGCCTGCCTTGCGGGTCTGAAGATGTCAAAATGGGGCACGATCGAAGTAAATGAGCAAACCATGCAGTCTTCGATTCCAGAAATCTTTGCCGGTGGCGACATCGTCAGAGGCGGCGCAACGGTTATTCTGGCAATGGGCGACGGCCGCAAGGCTGCCGGCTCGATGCATGATTATCTGAAAAACAAACACAACCTGTGAACGGGGAAACAGTATGACCAGCCTGAAAACCAGATTTTTCGGTCTTGAATTGAAAAACCCGCTGGTAATTGCCAGCAGCAGCCTTACCGCCGACCCTGACAAGGTCAAAGCCTTTTCGGATAACGGGGCCGGTGCAATCGTTTTAAAATCAGTTTTTGAAGAAGAAATTATCAACGAATACAATCAGGTGGCCCAGGGTAAGTCTGATTCTCACTTTGATGAATTCATGGACTACTTCGACTACAAGATTCGCGACCAGGTGCTTGCTACCTATGGCCGACTGATCAAATCTGCAAAAGAAGTGAGTCAGGTGCCGGTCATTGCGAGTATCAACTGCATTTCTGCCGGCGACTGGCTGCAGTTTGCTTCACAGGTTCAAGATGCCGGTGCCGACGCGATCGAGCTCAATCTTTTCGTCATGCCCTTTGACCCGAACCGCAAGGCCGAAGACACCCGTCGTTTCTACCTTGATACGGTCAAAGAGATCAGCCGGCGCGTTAAAATTCCGGTTGCCGTTAAAATCAGCAGCTATTTTTCTGATCTTGCCTCGATCTGCAACGAGCTCGACGGCGAAAAACTGGCTGGCATTACCTTGTTCAACCGTTTTTCAAGCCCCGATATCGACATCGACAAAGAACAGGTTATCGAAGCCGGCACGCTCAGTAACGAGAACGAATACCTGCTGCCATTGCGCTGGACAGGCATTCTCAGCCCACGGCTCAAATGCCCGATTGCCGCCTCAACCGGAGTACATGATGCGAAGCATGTCATAAAAATGCTTCTGGCCGGAGCCAGTGCGGTGCAGATGGCATCGGTTTTTTACAAAAAGGGCCCGGCGCATGTTGCCGAGATTCTTAAAGGGCTCGAAACCTGGATGGACAAGAAGGGCTACGAAAGCCTCGGTGATTTCAAGGGCCGCTTAAGTCTTACCAAAGCAGCAAACCCCGCTCTTTATGAGAGAGCACAGTATATGAGCAACTTCGGAGGTTACGCCGGCTCCTGACCCCTTGCCATTGAGCTCAAGAAGCATCTCTTATGCGTCATTCCTGCGCAAGAGCGGGGCTAAACCTTTATAAACAAGATTCCCGCTTGCGCGGGAATCACGGGTTTGGCTTTGATTGAACCGGCAACCAGAAACAAAGACTTTCGCTTGCACCAGTTATGCCTCAACATTGAGCGCTTTATGCAGCTGATCAGTCTGCGGGTTGGGCTTTTCGCCGTTTAAGGCGACGCAGCAGCATGTCAATGGCTTTGTCGGCTTCGGCAATCTGCAAGAGGCGCGAAATCAACAGAAGAACCAGCAGACCCCCGAGAGTCGCCACTGATGAGGCAATAACCGCATTGAAAAAACTTCCCGGGGCGAGGGTTTCGGAGATACCCGCCAGTAGAGGGGCTGAAATCTGGTAAGCCCAGGCAGTAACAGCGCCAGAAGAGGCAGTAGCGACAAAAATTCTGGCCAGACCACCTGTTAGAGCAAAGCGGCTGAAGCTGCCGATTCTTTTTTCGAGTTTGTAATAGAGAATGCCGGCATTGAACATGGCCCCGATACCGGTACCAAGGGCGAGACCCCAGTAACCGAACGGATGAACAAGAACCAGATTGAGAAAAATATTTACGACAACCGCAGTTACACTGGCTATTACCGGGGTTTTTGTTTCATCGAGCGTGTAGAATGCCGGGCCAAGAATCTTTATCAGCGAATAAAAGAGCAGCCCGATGGCATAAGCTTTAAGGGCCAGAGCGGTTGCAACAGTATCGGCCGCATTAAAGCGCCCGTGCTGAAATAGAATGCGCACCACCGGCTCTGCGAGAGCAATGAGGGCAAAACACGCATAAAGATTGATAAAAGAAGAGAGTCTGATTGAACCGGCGAGGGTCTGAGCCATACCATCACGATCGCCAGCAGCAGCCTGGCGTGAGATAACCGGCAGAGTAGCCTGAGCAACGGCAACCCCAAAAAGCCCGAGAGGCAACTGCATGACCCTGAAAGCGTAACCAAGCCAGCTTACCGCGCCTTCCCCCTGAGAGGTTGCCAGAATGGTGCTGATGGCAATATTGATCTGGGTAGCGGCCAGGCCAACGGTTCCGGGTATGATAAGCTTAATAATTCTCTGAATGCCGGGGTCATTAAAGTTGAGCTGCCAGCGAAAACGGTAACCATAACGAAACAAAGCCGGCAACTGCACGGCAAACTGCAGCAGACCGCCAAGCATTGCCCCGATTGCCATGCCGGTGATGGCCGGCATATCGAATTCTTTGGCAAATGGGCAGATCAGCCAGCCGGCCAGAATCATTGACAGATTGAGAAAAACCGGGGCAATCGCCGGTATAAAAAACTCTCCGAGTGAATTGAGAATGCCCATTGAAATTGCGGCCCACGAAATGGCCAGCAGAAATGGAAACATGATACGGGTCATGGTTACGGTAACTTCAAATTTTTCCGGGTTGGAAGTAAATTCGGGTGCCAGCGTACTCACCAGCAGTGGGCTGGCGGCAATGCCAAGCAATGTTAAAGCTCCGACCACAACCAGAATGGCGCAAAATGTCAAATTAGTGAGTTTAAAGGCTTTTTGCGGGCCATCTTTTTCAAGAACAGCGTTAAATGTAGGTATAAAAGCTGCACTCATCGCCCCTTCGGCGAAAAGATCGCGCAGAAGATTTGGAATTCTAAATGCCACATTGAACGCGTCAGTCCAGATTCCCGCCCCGAAAAGAAAAGCAAAGGTCTGTTCACGCACCAGGCCGGCGATACGGCTGAAAAAGGTAGCAACCCCCATGACCGCTGCTGATCTGGCAATTGAGGTTTTCTTAACTTGCTGATTCATCAGGTCAATCGTTAACCGGATTAATTACCAGAATTTCATCGGTGGCAGCAATTTTATGACCGCGAGGATTGACAATAACCGGAGCACCGCTGGGTTTTACCCCAACCATAGTGAACCCCAGTTCTTTATTGAGCATGCCTATGGCTTCTTCGCTGTTAAGGCCTATGATTTCAGCCGGAGAGTCAATAAAAGTCAGAGTGTTACCAGATTCTCGCGACAGCAGATCTTTAAAAAAGGCCAGCAGACCCTCATGCATTGCCACCCTGGCCAGCAGTTTTCCGGAAACTTCCCCTTGAATGACCACGTCTTCAACACCACCCATTTTGAGATGTGAAGCATATTCTTCGTTATAAATTTCGGCAGAAGTATGAATCTTCGGGTTGAGCTTTTCGATTGTAAGAGCGGCAAGAATGGTGCGGGCATCGATATCCTGGGTCGAACGGTTATCGCCGTCTTCAGAAAGAATTACTGCGGCAACGGCGCGTTCAACCCCTGCTTTTTTAAGGGTTTCCATGCGGGTAAAATCTTCTTTGAGAATACTGATGCGGTGGGTTTTGATGTTACGGTGCTGCAGATCTTCAAGATTGGCCCTTTCTGATACCATGAGAATTTCAGAATGCTTAAAGGCCGGGTCGATGAGAAACTCGGTGGCGAGAATGGCGGCCTTGGCACTGAAACCACAGATAATAATGTGTTTATTGAGATCGTCAGGATTTGCTGGTTTGTGCATCGCGCTCTCCTTGAGTTTGTCATACATGATTGCCGAAAAAGTACCGGTCAGCATAGCAAATACGCCCATCTGAAACATAAGCAGTATTAAAAAAACAAGTTTGCCGCCAATCGAAGCCGGGTAATCTGCGTATTCGCCGGCCATCATCGAAAACAGTGATTTCCAGAAAGCATCAATCGGAGTTGAAATTGCGGCATCACGACCTGTTTCGAACTGCGAAAAACCGACGGCACCAAAAATAATCGCAAACACCGCAAAGCTTGAAATCACCGAATACTCAAGCAATCGGCCGGTAAAAACCTTGCGAAAAAATGCAAATCGCCGCTGAACATTGGTTCCGAGTGAAAAGATGCGGAACAACCGCAGCAGGCGCAAAACTCTGCCGACACGAAAGATTCTGAACATCGGCACAACGGCGAGAATATCGATCCAGAAATCTCGCATAAAAGAACCGGTCGACACGCTTATCAACCAGCGCAGGCTTAATTCAACCATAAAAACAAGGGTCAGAACATCATTTGAGCTTTGCACCAGCTCCAGCTGATTCTGTGGTAGCGAAACAAAGGTTTCTACAAGAATGAGCACCACCGACAGCATTATCAGCGCCATCAGCGTCAGGTTGAACCGCGCTGAATCAAACAGCCAACGCAGCCACGGAAAAGACTTGGTGGCTGATTCTATCTCATATTTAAATTTGATGCGTTCTCGCATGCCCCGATTGTAGAGTATCAAAGCGGCAAAATCAACCACCAGCCTCACCAATAAAACTTGGGAGAATTCGTACACTGTAAAACGGGTATGGTATAATCTGAGGATATGAGGTGCCAGCTGCAGCAAAAAAAGGGTAATATCACCGTCATCCTGCTAGGCCTGATCAGCGTCATGCTGATTCTGGTAATGGCGCTTTCGAAGCGCATGACCGGGCATACCCAGTTATTGACGCTCAGTGACTACACGCAGATTACCAGATACTTTTTAGAGTCTTACGCCGGTGATGTGCTGCAACAGATAAACATGACGGTTAACGAACCCGATTCAGATCTGTACAAGGCCTTCAGGGGGCCGCCAGGCAAAAAGAAACTCTCGACAACTTTTTACAAGCCGGCTGCAATGCTGCAGAAACTGGCGACCGAGCTCAAAATAGAATTGCTGCTGCCACCTGAGATTGTCTTTTCGCAATCAGAAGAGCTCGGTTATCCGCCGGGTTTTGATTGCCCCAACGCCTTCAAGGGCAAAGAAAAAAAGGGCCTGCTCGAAATCGTCTGCAAGGCAAAGTTTCATGGCCGACAATATGTCTTGAGGGTGCAATACCCATTCACGGTTGTCATGCGGTTGACACCGGTAATTAAAGATTTCATGCTCTTTGCCGACAAAATTGCCGCTGAGCAGGGTCGCGACAAGATTGGCCCGAACGATCATCTCAACATCATGTTTACCAAAGAGGGCAAGCACCCCGAACAGGTTGACAACAACGTTCTCAGTCTTGCCGGCAATATCAGGGTAAAATCAGGCTTCAAATACCGGCCTTTCATTCTGCTTCCGCCCCTCGACGAAAAAGAGTACAACAGCCCGGAATTATCAGGGAAGGTTTTTCTCGGCCCCAGCGATGAAGCGGTTTATCTCAATCTTGCCGGTGACACACGTGAAACCGTTGCCGATGCCCCGGGCAGTGCAGTTAACAATGACGATTTCACTGCCAGCGTTGGTGAGATGTTTCTGGTTTCACCCGAAACTCTAAAAGTTGGCGATGCAAATAAAGATTTCGACTTTGTTCCTGTGTTCATGAACAAGAAAGGCGAATTCGTGCGCATGGTCGGGCAGGATGTCGAACTTAAGCACAAGCACACCGCTAAAATGGGCATACTCGGGTTTTCGAACGAAATTGTTCCCGAAACAGGTGATATCTTTAAAGACACTGCATATTCTGCCGAAGATTTTTTTAATCAGGGTTCGAGCGCTATTGAATTCTGGCAAAAACTCGATGGCTTCGGGCATGGTTATATGGCATTTTCAAGCGGTCTCAAGCTGATGGGTATCAGACCAGACCAGGGTGGCCATGCCCGCCGACAGATTTTTGGCAACGTCGTCGGTCGCTTTTTTATCATGACCTTCTGGTGGCCACCTTCTGGCGGTGGCGAACCCCTGCAATACGACGAGGGTCGTGCCCATGACGATTTTCCAACACGAGAAGTCTACGGAAACGTCACCTACAGCTTCCAGCCACTTTTCCAAAACCAGAGATATCAGGATTTCATGTCACGCATGGTATCTGGCAAAAACTGGAACCCGCGCAGTGGCGGCAGTGAACCTCCTGACGGTTTTATGCCGCTCAATGCAGACTATTCAAAGTTTTCGAAACGCATTTTTCACGGCCCTGACTGTAAAGCCAACGACGGGTTCGGGGTTAAAGCCGGGTCGAAGCTTGAAGAGCTTGGTCAGAACTGGTTTGCGATTGAAACGGCAAAAGACAAGGTGGCGCGCGGGGTCGAAAGTCGCATTGGCAGAACCTACATGAGCGGCGACGAGTTTCTTGAGGCTGCGGGTGTAAAGCAGGACATGTTCAAAGTGAACGGCATCGTCTATGTCAAGGGTCCACTCAAGGTTCCGCAACTTAAAATGACTAACGACAGGATCGGCGGTGGGGTTGTGCTTGTTGACGGGCCGATTCAGATAGAGAATATTACCCGTGGCTACAATATCGATACCAACCAGTTCAAGCTTGGGCCGCCGGGTAACATGCTCGGGCAGGGGCCAGCATACGATTTTTACAAAAAAGTTAAGTCTGAAATTACTCAGGAGAACTTTTTAACCTTTGTAAGCCTGAAAGGTGACCCGATCACCATTAAGGGTGAGGCGCTCATCGGGGTTCATCTTATCTGCCTCAACGACCAGAATAATGTTCCCTACGATCAGATTCTCTGGTCATCAGGAGTCAGAAAAGAAATTGTGTTCATGGGCGGTATTGCCTGCAATTACCTCAATCTGCCCAAACGCCTCGAGGAATTTGGCACGATCAAGAGTGCATGCAATCTGCTTAAAGCGCCTTTCTTTATGTATCATTCGGCAATGGCAGCCCAGGAACCCGCTCTGGCAGTGCAGATGATGGAAAACATGCGCGGCTACCTTCTGACAGCCGGCAGGGTGGGTGATGATGAATAACACAACAGCCAGAAATCGCCAGGGCATGTCAATGATTGAACTGCTGGTCGGGGTAACTCTCTTCGGGCTGGCAATGCTGCCACTGATGTGGATGGGCACCACGCAGACGCGCGGGGCTTATTCGGTCGGCAAACACATGATGGCCGGGCAGATCGCGGCCAGTTTTCTCGACAGTCTTCTTGGACTGCCCTATAAAGAGTGCCTCGAAAAGATTCAAAAATACTCCGGCCAGGGCAAGGTGCCGGTTCTTGACAATGCCGATCTGCAGGAAACGCTGCAGTCAGTCGCCGACGATGCCGTTAAAAAAGACATGGAAACCTCATTCCGCTATTTCCGTTATCAGTTCGGCTATTCACAGGATGAAGATGCCAGAATTCTCAGACTCGACCTTGAGGTTTTTTATCGGGTAGATGAATCAGACCAGAAATCAGAACAGTCAGTGCAGCTTTCGGTTCTTAAATTCGGAGAACGCAATGGCTGATAAAGCCTTTAAAAAAGCAACTGCCGGCGTAACCATGATGGAAATCGTTGTGGTTGTGGCTATTTCAAGCATGGTTTTGACCATGGCTATGCTGCTGATGAGTCGAACCACCAGGCATTTCAAGAAGGGCACTGATATGCTCAACATTCAGCGCCTCATGGACAACATTGTCGAGCGCCTGCGAACCGATGTTCGTTCGCTTAAACGTGTTATTCCCCAGAACAAAGACAATACCTTCGCCTTTTTTGCAATCAGAGACGGCGATCAAAAAGAAATCCGTTACACTTACGACAAGGAAAAGGCGACGCTTTTCCGCAACGAGCAGGGCAAAGAATCGAATTTTCATGGAGCCCGCCAGGTTAAGTCATTTGTTTTCAAACCCAGGTATGATGAATTTGGAAATTTCAAATTTCTCAATGTGGTCATGCAGCTCATCTCTGATGAGAAAGGTGGCGGCAAGGCATCTACCTTGTCGATCGCCTGTCAGTTTTACTCGACTTGTGTCGAATCTGAGCTTAAAATTAGCAATCTTCGCAAAAAGGCAAAGTAACAGGAGGTTTTGTAATGGCAAAATTCAGGTTTCTGCTGTTGGCAATCTTGCTGACATTCTCGGCCACTCTGACAGCATCAGAAGAGGTTGTAAAAAAGGGTCGCGCCCTGCAGAGCGCCAAAAAGTTTGAAGAAGCCCTGCAGCTTTACAAGACCGCCCTCAAAGACAATCCCGACGAAGAACTTTATGTTGAAGCGGCATCGCTGCTTGGCAAGCTGCAAAAATATGACAACGCCGAAACAATTCTGGCCAAGGGCATCGAAAGCTACCCGAAGAGTCTTTCTTTAAAGAACCTCAGCGGTCTGATCAAATTCAGAAAAGGCGATCGCGAAGGCGCAAAAGCCGTATTCGAAGAAGTTCTCAAGCTTGACCAGACCAACAGCTTTGCCCAGAAATGGCTCGAAAGCGTTAACAAGGGCGATTCTGCAGACAGCACACCGGCTGGTGTAACTTCAGGTGCCGAAACGCTCGCTTCTACCGGCGATGACTCAACCAGTGCCTATAACCCCTCGGCAGAAGGTGCTTACAGCGTTTCAAACGCCCTGAGCCAGGAAGAACAGAATGAACTGGCGGTAAAACTCTATACAGAGATGACCGGCCTGGAAAAATGGGAACTTGAGCAATTCAAAGAACTGCATAAGCAGGTTATCGAAAGGTGCCCGCTGACTAAACAAGCCCAGGAATCATGCTGGCGGCTTTCGAACCTGTATCTCCTCGGCGAAGATCCGCCAGATTACAACAATGCCATTGCCGTGCTCGAACACCTGCTGAAGCAATACCCCGATACGGAATTGATGCCTGATGCCAAAAATCGCCTGCTTGTTTCATGCCAGAAATCCGGGCAGAACGAAAAGCTCGTGGCACTTTATGAAGAGCTTTTTACCCGTGACCCCGAGCCGGCTGACGACAAGGTCTTCATGGTCAGAGCCCTCGAATTCGCCGATGCACTCACGGCAGTCGGCCGCACAGCTGATGCCCAGCTCTGGTATCAGAAGGTCATCGAAAAAGATGACGGTCGTGATCAGATTGAAGCACGGGCGGCAAAAGCACGCCTTGAAGGCAACTGATCAAGAGGCAAAATACTCAAAGAGTTGTCATTTGTCACTTTGAACTAGTGCTCTGTCAGCATTGAACATGCAAAATCAGCATCCTCTATGTCATCCCCGTGCAAACGGGGATCTAAGTCGTTAGAGATAAGATTCCCGCCTTCCCCCTTTCGGGGACAAGCGCGGGGGTGACATCGTGGCTGTTGAATGATATGTAACAGACCACTGGCGCACTGTATTATCAGGCGTTACCATGATTATGACGGCAGAAAAAAATATGGAGAGCAACAATGAAGAGAGACTTAAGAGAAAAAGCGAAAAAACGCGTCACTGGCTGGGTTGACCGGGTAACCGGCGGCATTGTTGTGGTCGTGGTAAAGCACCCCACCGAACCAGATGCCACCATCGAGATTTATGTTCCCATTGAGAAATTCAAGAACCGCACCCCGCAGGAGGGCGAACGTGTCTCGGTTCTGGTTGATGACAACGGCTGAAAACTCATTTAAACTTTAGAGGGCAGTTATAAAATCAGACAAACCGGGTATATAGAAACAGCCCCCGTGTTACCGGGGGCTGTCTGTTGAACTTGCAGATTAGAATCGGTTTTCCTTCTCGAAGACTTTTCAACGTGCGGTTAATCAGTTACGTCACCGTCGCTGATTCCCCCTTCGTGTCGTTACATATCCTTTAGAGTATTAACGTGATTGCACTATGACGCGCATCGGTTACGTCAAGCCTCAGGCGTTCATCGCCCTCGAGGCCGTCGATACAACCACCAGACTGGAAGTTAATCTAGTCTTTCTATTCTCTTGTGAACTTCTGCCGACTTCAAGGTTCAACACACATTCTCATTGGTTGGATAACACCAACGCCTTCTTAGGTTTCTTCCCTCTTAGCGCCATCACTACGGGACGTGACAGGCAGGATTCCAGCCCTGCCGCATTCCGCTCCCAGGTTTTCTCAACCTCTCAGCAGAACCTGCGTCCTTAGTAGCTTGCGGGTTTGTTCCACCCCGCTGGCACTCCCAGGGTATTGATCTTCAGAGCTTTACCCAGAACCGATCGACAACTGTTTACAGCTGCCTTGCTTCTACGCCGTTATCGTCTCTACATGGTTTTCTTCCAGAAATTGCTGGCAGTTCCCACTGCCTGGCCGCCGAACTTACGTTCAACCCGACCCTGGCTTTCTCTGGCCCTATGCTGCAAGCAGCCAGTTTCCATCTTGAGATTCGATCAAACCTTGAAGCTTTGCTCCCGGCTCGGAGCGTCTCTTACGTCGTCGGATTTCACTCCTTCGTCGCGATTACAACTCTCTTGACCTTTTGTCCTTCGGGGTATCAGGCTTCACCGCCCTGGATATTATCCTTCCTCTTTCAGGGTTTGAGGCCCTCTTAGAGTTTTTCTGCGGTGGAAGTTGGATTCTCCGTCGATGCGGAGCCCTCCCCCCATGGAGTTCATGCCTTATGACACCTGCTTCTTCTTTGGTTGCGCGTAACCCGAGATTATTGATTCTCTTCGGGGTCGTTTTGTCTGTTGCCAGACATCTGCACCCTTCTTAGGACTACTGCCCGGAACCTGCCGGAGCTCAGAAGCAACTGCCTTTCGGCTACCGATTCTATTTTCAAAGATCTGTTCGTTCAACTATTCCAATATATAATGTTTGTTTTTGTTTGTCAACAATTATTATTTTATTTATTTTTAAAAAGTTATAACCATTTTTGCATTAAAAACGGTTGCGTCATAACCCTGGCCAACAATGCCTTTTGACGAATGAACCTTTTTGAATTCGCCGTCAATGATGGTATCGGTACCGATAAACTGGGAAAAGCTGATTCCGCCTTCATAATGATCGCTGCTTATTCGAGCGCTTATGTCTTTGTGCTTGGCAAAGAAACGATAGCGCTGGCTGCGGGACACGGGCGTAAGCACGACCGCGAGGCGTTTTTCCCACTCACTGCTCGGTTCGGCGGCCTGAATGTCATTATGTTGCAGACCAAGTTCAAGACTGGCCCAGTAATTAAACTGGCGCTGCAGGTCGAGGATTTTGCTTTTGGTAAAAGTATCGTTGGCATCTATATAAACATCGTTTTCGAGCTTTTCTTCGTAGGTGGCATCGAAAATATAGCCGGTTGAAAACTCGTGCCTGAGATTCATCGACTTGATGTTGTCTCTAAGCTCACTCTGAGGCTCGTGATTGCGATTGAAGCCCTCTTCATATTCTGTGGTCAGCATCAACTTTTCGAAGGGCGTATAGCGCAGTTCGTAGGTGCGGCGGTCGTTGCTCGACACCTTGATGTCGGTTTTCTGGTCCTGGAGATCGCGGCGGCGCCAGTCAAAATAGGCCTGCAGGTATTTATTGAGACGGTAGTCGGTAATAAAATTGGCGGTGGTTTTTTGAACCGGGTTTTCGAAGCGGTTAACGATTTCTGCTTCTTCCTGGGCCGAATTCGGCAGACTTGGTGGCAGCAGATATTTTGCCGGGTCAAGATCAGGGTCACGCAGTACTTTTGAAGTATTCTCGATTTTGTATTTCAGCTGGGTTCGCAGATCACGGGTTGGTTCATAGCGAAGCTGCGAATCGGCAATCTCGGTATCAGCACGTGAATTTGCAAGAAAATCATCTTCGCGCCGCCATTGAAAAAGGCCGCGCGCATTGAATACCCGGTTTGGTTCATAGCTCAGATCAAGGTTATAGTTGCGCGTTTCAGAGCGCAGGCCACTCAACACCAGATCATCTTCAACCGCGATTCTGCCAATTCCGGCGTTCCAAGAGAAGGTTTCGTCGGCAACCGCGCCCAGAGTAAAATTCATTTCGAGCACTTCAGAGTCAGAGGCAAGATTTATGGCATCATCGTAGCCGGTCTTGTTGATTTTTGCCTGGGTGTTCATTTTGCCGATCTTGCGGTCATAAATAACCGCGGCACTATCGCGGGTAATATCAGAACGAACCGCAGGGCCCGCTTCTTCGTCAATCTGGCGGCCGCCACGCACTTCAAGGCGGTTTTCAGGGCCGGCTGACCAGACGAAACCGCTGTTGTAATTTGAATAATCGATCGCCGACAGGCTGACATCATCGTCAAGATTGGTTTCAGACTTTTCACCATCGGCAAAAGCGCTGATGGCTTCGCTGAACTTGTAATCAAGACGGGCACGACCGCTCATAATATCGTTAACAAGGCCACGTTCACCAAGTTCAAGCACGCCACCTTCTCTGCCGACGACCTTAAAATCTTTATCTATGCGCCGATACGAAACTTCGGCATCAGTTCTGGCAGTTTTGCCGGTGAGCCCAAACCTGGTGGCATTACCGACAAAGGCACGGTCAGCAGCAGTTGCCTCAGAATTGCGGTTGGGGTCAACCCTTGAAACGGCCGTTTCGGCCTTGATCGACACGGCAGGGGTGAGCATAGATCGGAAGAG
>JAQUZA010000282.1 GCA_028691595.1 Candidatus Rifleibacteriota bacterium | reverse complement strand
ACCGATGATTACGCAGGCCCGGACAACCTGAAAGAAACCCCGGACGATACCGGTGTCGACTTTCGCAACGTCTGGAATCTCGATCTCAGCACTACATATCGCGACCACGAAGTTTATCTTGGCCTCTACGGCCAGGATGAACCGAACCTGATCGCCCGGGGAAGACTTGCCCCACTGTTTACAGCCCCGACCGCGGCTTTTCTCGGCGGAGTTCCAGGCACCCTGGCTCTCGGAAACACGGTTACCGGTCAGCAGACCAGCGATAAACGCTGGGATGTAGAATTCGGTTCAAAAGGCCCTATCGGCGGTAACGGTCACTGGAATTATGACCTGGGGTTCGTATACACCAATTATGAACTCGATGTCTACAACACTGCTGCCGACACCGCAGCCAACTCAGCCTGGATAAGCCCTGAACTCAACGGCTGGATGGGCCATGGTGCAGTAAAATGGGACAGCAAAAAGCAGTGGGCTGCGAAACTGGCCTATACTTTTGCCGATGACGAATCAGTGGGTGCCATTTCGATTCTCAATGACATGAGATATATGGATGCAGACGAAACTCCATATGAAGACATTGCCCGCGGCAACGCCTGGTTTGACAACGGTCTTACCAATATGTATGACCTCAAGCTTCAGGCCGAATATCGACCGACCAACAGCAAGCATTATTTCCGTCTTGCCGGAGACTTTCTCGAAGAAATGAAAGACAAAGTGGTCAACGGAATGACCCGCCACCTGAATGGCGATGGCCGAAGCAATGTTGCCCCGGCCTCTAATGCCAACACGGCTTACGACAGCTGGAACAGCTTTGGCATTGCTGACGCTCAAGCAACGGTACTGACCTTCGAATATCGCTATCAACTCGCAGAAAACACCAAAATCAGGGTTGGTTACACCAGCTTTGATCTGCTCGGTGATGCACAAAGAAAGGTTGCCCCGGGCACGAATGCCATTTCTGCCGGTCGCGGCCTGAATGGCGATTATGACTATCATCTCTTCTGGACCGAAATATACAGCACTTTCTAAGTTTTTAACTTCCCTCAGGACGCGCCCCGCCGGCGCGTCTTTTTATTTATCCACCCGCATACCAACCGGCCTTTCGACTTAGATTATATTTGACAAAGCAACGGCCAGAGTTTAGACTCAAAACGGATATTTTGAAAAAAAGTGATGCAAAGTCCTTTTCTGTACACTGACGTGATTTGCGCTGCCTGTTCTGCGTCTCAAGTAGATGCTGGCAGCCAGGTTTCTGCCTGACTCAACCGGTTCTAAGATCGCCTGTTTATGTCGATTTCGCACTTTTTCATATCCAGCATTGAATTATCTTTTACTTGAGAGCATTAAATGACAATTTATGTCGGGATTGGAGAGCTTGCAACTTCGGCCGAAACAGGAGTAGTGATTAAAACCCTTGCTCTTGGCTCGTGCGTTGCTGTTGCTGTGTTTTCCAAGAGGAGTCCAATAGCAGGCCTGCTGCACGTCCAGCTCCCGGAAAGCAATATAAACAAAGATCTCGCGGCAAAAAGACCGGCAGCTTTTGCAGATACGGGAATTCCGCTGCTTCTTTCTGAGCTTGCGATACTCGGGTGCAAGCCTCCGGATGTCGTGGTAAAACTTGCAGGAGGGGCCCAGGTCATGGACCCAAACAACACTTTTAACATAGGAAAAAGAAACTATCTGGCCATAAAGAAAATTTTGTGGGCAAATCGCCTTTTTCCGGCAGCCGAAGAAATTGGCGGGGAGATCAGCAGGTCTGTTACACTTGTTGTCGGAGAAAAGGATCTATTGATTCATACCCCCGGGTATGAAAACCGGAAAATTTGAGCCGATTGTCATGGGAGCTTTGGAGGATTAAATGCGCACGATTCTTATAGTCGATGATTCAGCTACCGCCAGAAGAATCATTCAGCAGTGTCTTGAAATGATTGGCTGTGCGGGGTATGATTTTATTCAAGCCGCCGACGGTCTTGAAGCACTTTCAAAACTTCGCGAACAAGAAATTTCTCTTCTCATAACAGACATGAACATGCCCAACCTTGATGGAGTAGGTCTTCTGAAGGCTGTAAAAAGCAGCCCAAAGCTTCATCACATACCGGTATTCGTTATATCATCACTGGCAAATCCGGCTCTGGAAAACGAATTACGACTCATCGGTGTCAATAAAATTATTTATAAACCAGCTTCACCTCAAAAGCTTCTCGATGGAATTGAGCAGACTCTTGGAAAGGATTTCTTTGAATGATCCCATTTCCTGGCCCCACAGAAGAAATAATCCACCAGGCGCTAACCGATGCCTTTGAAAATCTGGTTTTTGAGGAAGTGGTTCTGGCTGGAGTCATTCAAAATCACATCCCCGAAATTTTTCTGGATGGATGGTGGGCGAGCATTCAGATGATTTCGCCGCTGCCATGGGGGCACATAACCATTCTCGTGCCCAACAATCTCATGAACCGATTTACTGAAGCAATTTTAGGCCTTATTGACGAACAACCCGACGAAGCACAGAATGCAGACAACCTTGGCGAGCTATTGAACACTTTATGTGGCCGTCTTATGTCTTTAAGATCAAGCCCGGACAGAACTTTTCGCATTGGGTTGCCCGAAGTTGGTCATGGCATGGCCCCCGAAATGTCAGGGCCATATAGATGCATAGATTGTCTTGTAGGTGAAGATCATGTATTTTTGCTTGCACCAGAAGCCTTCTGGGATGACGTAATCTGGCAACTTGATTTAAACAACTGCTGAGGTTACCCTTAATCAGCTGACAAAGGAAATAGTGCGATCATGTTCAAAGAAATGGAATTAGAATTTTTTCGCATATTCGTGGCCGAAAGCCGTGAGTTGATAGAAGAAGTTGAACTTCAGCTGATATCCACACATGAAGAGGCAGAACGAACCGGAGTAGTTGATTCCACCGGAATCAACAGTGTATTCAGGCTCTTTCACACCATGAAGGGTAGTGCCGGCAGTCTTGGCCTCAATAATATAGCCTCATTAACCCACAAAGCAGAAACCCTGCTTGACCTTATCAGGTCAGGAAAAACCACTTTTCAGTCAGAACACGTCGATCTTCTGATGTCAGCGCTTGACCTTACCAGGGGTCTTCTTGACCTGGTCGACCAGAACAATTCAGATAAAGGTAAAGAAGAGGAACGCCTGGGCATAGAGAAGAAACTGAATGATGCCATCCAGGAAGCAACTGGCAATACTTCTGCGAAGAACTCCTCCGGAGCACCGTCAGGCCAGGCACAGAAAAAAGCGACAAAACCAGCTGAAGTGCCCAGTGCAACTGCAGCTCCTGTCGGGCAAACCGAGAAGCAGCTCGATGCATCTTCAAAACCTCTTATAGAACAGTTTATAGAAGAAGCAAGCGACATTCTCGATCGTTCAGAAAAAATTCTTCTTGAGCTCGAAAAGAATCCGGCCAACCCCGGAAGCCCGATACGCGAGCTATTCAGAGGCATGCACAGCTTTAAAGGGAACTGTGGGTTTCTGGGTCTTGAAGCACTCGAAAGCCTTAGCCATAAGGCTGAAACTGTCCTTGAACAGCTCCTTGATGGGCAAATCGAGCCAATTCCCGAACATCTTATGACCTTTCTGATCGTCGTCGACACCCTGCGCCAGGGCATAGGAAACCTCGCGACATCAGGCAATGGCTCTTTCGAAGGCAAAGACAACGTTTACGGCCTTCTTGAGCAAATGTCAGTATCTCTGACGGGGCTCGACAAGGGGCCGAAAAAACTTGGGCAGATTCTTCTCGAAGAAGGGGCGGTAACCCCGGAGCAACTGGTTACAGCTCTCGATAAACAACAGGCAACGATTGGCGAAGTACTTGTCGATATTGGAGCCACCGACTCCAAAACCATAGAAAAAGCTCTTGAAAAGCAATCTGAACAGGCAGCAAAAACTCCCGATAAACTGCCGGGCATAAAAAGATCCGATATCCGAGTTGATCTTATCAAGCTCGACAAGCTGGTTAATCTGGTTGGTGAGCTGGTTATCGCCGAAACAATGGTCACAAGAAATCCAGATTTGCGAGATCTGACACTTGAAAATTTCGATCGTGCCGTTCACCACCTGCGTCGCGTCACCAGCGAACTCCAGGACGTAGCCATGAGTGTACGCATGATTCCTCTGTCCATGACCTTCCAGAAACTGGTCAGAGTCGTTCATGACCTTAGCCGCAAAGTTAAAAAGAAAGTTAAACTTACACTGCTGGGCGAAGAAACTGAAGTAGACAAAACAATGACTGAACAGATCGCCGACCCTTTGCTGCACATGGTCAGAAATTCGGTTGACCACGGCCTTGAGACCACCGAAGAGCGGCTGAAACTTGGCAAGCCTGAAACGGGTAAAATCACTATTGAAGCTCGCTATGAAGGTGGAGAAGTCTGGATTATAGTTTCAGATGATGGTCGCGGCCTTAATCGAGACAAGATTCTGGCAAAAGCCACCGAAAGGGGTCTGGTAAAAGGCGATTCAAGCCATCTTACCGACGATGAGGTTTTCAGTTTTATCTTTGAACCGGGTTTTTCCACATCCAGCAGCATTTCTGAAGTTTCAGGCCGGGGTGTCGGCATGGATGTCGTCAGAAAAAATATCGAAAAGCTCAAAGGCAGAATTTCGATTCGCAGCCGCCTCGGGTTTGGCACCTCGATCTACCTGCAGATACCCCTCACGCTTGCGATCATCGATGGAATGCTGGTTAAGGTTGGCGATTCGCAATACACAATTCCTCTTCTGTCAATAAGAGAATCTGTGAGGCCAACAGCCAAATCAATAACTATAACTCCCGAGGGCGAAGAAATTGTGAGAATCCGTGAAGACATGATTCCGGTCATCAGGCTTCATAAGCTTCACAATAAAGAATCCAGACACACTGAGCTTCACGAAGGCATTCTGGTAATCGTAGAAGACCAGGGCCGCAAAGCGGCAATTTTTGTTGATGAAATCATAGGCCAGCAACAGACCGTTATCAAAGGGCTGTCGAATTTCATTTCGA
>JAQUZA010000281.1 GCA_028691595.1 Candidatus Rifleibacteriota bacterium | reverse complement strand
CCCTTCGAAGAGGGCTGCAGCTGGAAAATTTTCCTGGCAGGGGTGGAATGCGGCAGAATGACTGTTTATGCAGCCATTCCGGGGGTTAACACTGATAATAGAATGGCCCCCGTTTTGATTCTTAACCTGAGAGCCATTGCCCGCATTTCCGATTCTTCTGATTACCTCCAGGAGATAAGCTGGTCACCAGGGGTGGGCGTTGAGCGACTGGCTGTTTTTAACGCCTGGAATCCGGGGTTGCCGGCCTCTGAATGTTCTCTCAGCGAGGTCAAAGATGAGATCAATAAGATTTCTAATGCTTCAGATGCAAACCCTGAAGCTAAGTTGTGCCACCTTCTTGGCATCTATGGCGCTTATGCCCGGGTAATAAATCAGAATCAGGAATTGATGTCGCTGATTGTTTCCAGGTTGAGCAATCTCAACGAGCTTATTCCTGTACAAGCCTCTTTGGCTACGGTAGTATAAAACTATGAATCTTGAAATTCAACGATTCTCAAAGTTAAGTGAATTCACAGCGAATAAGCTTCTACCGGTTTTGCTGCTGCTTTTTATACTGCTGCCCATAAATCTCTGCACCGCAGAAGAACTGGCTTCTTTTACTGCAGAAGCCCTTTTCGACAGCATGGAAAAGCGGTCAGAAAATATCACCGCCATGGCCGGCAGGGTCGTGATGCAGAACTCTGCCGACAGCAAAGAAGTAACACTTTCGATCAAAAGCCCCGACAAGTTTTCGATAATTTTTGCCGACGGATCGGTAAAGGTTTTTTTTAACGGGCAGAAGCTCTGGATTTATGTGGTGGCAATCAATGAAGTTTTTTACCATTTTTCTGATTCCAGCGGGTTTGTGGCTTCATATTTTTCCTGGTTTAACCCCAAAAAACTTTTCACCAATTTAACGCGCAAGACCCTGTTTTCATTTTTCAATATTGAGCCGGTGGGGTCTGAAGCGCAGGCTGGTGGCGAGCGTCTATACCATCTCAAATTCAATCCCAAGATGGAATCGGTATTTCGTCGCGTCTTTGATATCGGTTACTATGAGATGGTTTTTACGAGCCGAAACTACCTGCCGGTAAGTGTGACTGAATTTGATCAGAAGGGTGAGCCCAGAGGCTTTCTTAAAGTCCTCGAATACCGGTTGAACGAGGAAATTGCCGACGAATGTTTTGACTTTCAGGTCCCTGATGATGCGGTTATGGTTCCGGTGTCAGTCGTGCTTGCCCATAAGCTTGAAGAATATGCCACTGCTGTAATGGGTAGGCTCGGCGAAGTGGCAGAAAATATGAAGAATAGAATTTTAAACTGGAGTTTCTGAGATGCCCGAATTCAGGAAAAAATTAACAGCCCGGGAGATCGACAAGGGTGCAATCACCTGGGATGCCTCACAAGACGCGGAGATCAAGGCTGTCATTCCACAAAGTCTGGTTTTCAGTGTTATGGTCGATCGCCAGGAAATAGCCAACCTTTCAATCGAATGGGATAAAAGAAGTCTTTTCATCGGAGATATCCTGACGTTGGCTGTGCCAGATTCAGAAATCGTTTTGTCAAATAACCGTGAGCGCGGAGCGGTGGTTAATTGCCAGATTTTTGCGCCCCAGGAAAAAATGGTAATCAGAAAGCGTCTCTCGCACCAGGAACACAGTGGTCGCTATCTTAAGTGGTTCGCTCGTGAAGATGAATTATTCAGCCGGTTGTTTTCATTCAAGGATGGCTTTGAAATTGAGATCAGCGGCAAGCGAATTCAGGGACGGGCCCCTGACTTTGAGAAACGCAAGATTCTCATCGGGGATTTATTGCGCGGCTTTTCGCCAGGTGATGACCTGCTGATAAAATGGAAACAGCTCGATGTTCCCGTTCTGGTCATCAAACGTGAGGAAGCGGTTGAGAAGGGGCAGCTTGACGGCACAACCCCACTGAGATCGCTGATAACCAGGCTTATTGCCAGGCCCCTTGGAGAATTCAACGAGGGCGAGGTAAAGGGGCTGATCGTGCTTCTCGAAGAGAATAAGAAACTCTGGGAGCGCATGGTAAATGTGCAGGAAGAGAATCGTAGACTCAAAGAGCAGGTGAACATGATCGAATCACTTTTTGAGCAATTTACCTCCAATAGTTTTTTTAATTCGAAAAAAGAGTTTGAACTATGGGTGGCCGCTCATATAAACCAGTTTGAAAAGGGTTTAAGGATCATTCACAAAAGTTATACAGTCGCCATGGCCGATGAAAGAAAACGTCGTATCGACCTTCTATGCCAGGATAGAAAGGGCGTTTTAATGGTTGTGCAGATTCTTTATAGTCCCGAGCCTGTGCAGATCAGCGAGGCCCTTGATTTAATGGATCATCTGCGTGCTAATACCAGTTCTTTTGGCAGCGAAGTCACGGGCGGTCAATTCAAGTCGGCCGACATCAGAGGCATGATAATTGCCAATTACGAAAGGACCGATCTGGTTGAGCATTGCCTGCAGCGGAATGTAAAGCTTTGTCTTGTGAAAAGCGGTTGCCTGATAGACGTGTTGGAGTAGAATATCTTGAAAGAACAGCAGAACAGCCAGTGGATCGATGACCTGAGAAGAGAACACATCAGAGCTTCCACGCGCAATCCTGGAGCTGCAGCCCTCATGTCATTTTTTGTGATGGGGCTCGGTCAGATTTATGCGGGTCATATCGATCGTGGCATCATGCTGATGAGTGTTTATTTTGGCGGGATTTTTTCTGTTTTCAGTATTTATAACGGCGGTATCATGTATAACGCCCTGTTTCCGATGCTGGGCAGCCACGTGATTGTTGTCGCCAGTTATGTTTTTTCGGTAATTTTCATTCTTCTCTGGATTTACAATATCAAGGATGCTTATTATCTTTCGTTATTCAGCAGTTTCAGAGACTGGTTTGAAGTTGAGCGGGTTATGCTGCCGGTTTTTCAGAACTCTACCGGAGGGCTGATCGGTCCTTCGCAGGCCTCAGCCGGTTTGCTGACCCACCAGGGCTCATCTCCGCCCGGGGAAGTTTCAGAAGCGCACAATTATTCTCAGTCGCTATCTGAGACAAATTCACAGTTACAGTCTCAGGCGCAGACGCAGACGCAGACGCAGCCTCAGTCTCAGTCACAGTCACAGTCACAGTCACATTCTTCGTCAGTTGAGCATGATGATGCCGATGTGGTTGAAATCAGCCCGGTACATTCAGAGCCTGCAAAAGATGGTGAAGAAGATGTTGACGAAGCTGATGATGAGGTTTTACAGCCAGGCCATGTGGTCTATGAAACTGATTTTGCGGCCATGAAAATGCACGGTCAGTCATGGAAGGTGTATCTTGGCTTTGTCATGATTTTTATTCTTGTTGGTCTGTGGCTTGATAAAAGAGATGACGATGGGCTGTCTTCGTTTGCACCTGAAGCAAATACGCTATTTGCTGTGGCTGCCGACCTGAGCCCTGCAAAAGCTGAAACTTCTGCGGTGGGGCCGTTGCTTTCGAATCTCAATGAATCAGCTTCTTTGCTGCCAGTTGTAGAAACGCCAGTGCCAATCGTTATTTCAACGCCAGCGCCCGCTGTTTTGCCCGAGGCCGCTGAAGCGCCGTTCGCCGGGGGCATGGCTCAGGTTCGGGCCGGCAATTACGCTGAGGCCGCGCGTCTTTTTGAAGCCGCCCTGGTGAACAATGAGCCAGAACAGGATGAATGGCGGGTCATTTTGAATTCATTCTATCGCGCCGATTCTTTGCTCGCGTATGAAATTAATTTAAGACGCTATCTGAATGCCTTTTCAAACGATGCTTCAGCCTGGTTCAATCTTGGAAAGCTTCTCTATGACAGGTCTGAGCTTGCACAGGCATCGCAGGCAATTGTAAAAGGTCTTCGCTCTGAGCCTGACAATGTCAGAGGTAATTTTTTGCTGAGTTCAATATAAATAGATCTAAAGCTGTTTCCTGAATCGGTTGCTTATCTCGAAAAGGCTCTGGCCATGGAACCTTTGAATATTGATTTCAATCGCCAGCTGGCTCGCGCCTTGATGGCTTCGGGGCGAAGCGCCGAGGCAAAACGTTATTTTCAGAGAATTCTGAGTCTTGTTCCTGATGATATCGAGGCCAGCCAGAGCCTTGCTTCACAGTTTCCTGCCATCAGTGATACCAACAGTGTTCTTGTTGTTCAGGGGAAAAGTGAAGGTCGTCTGGTCGAGAAGCAGATGGTTGATGCACTTGAACCCTCTGTTTCGGGCAAAATTCTGTTCGAAGTTCAGCCCGGGTCTAATGGCATTTCGCAGTCTGCCCCTGAAGAAATACCAGCCGCCGAAATTGTTAAGGCTGACAAAGAACCGGCAATACCTGAAAAAACAGATTTGGCGATCACTCCCGACAAAAAAGTCGTAACGGCAGCCGTAAACGGGCAAAATTCTCTGCCAGAGCCAATTCAGGTTGTTCCGGCCGTTGTCGATGCGAAGTCAGAACCACAACAACCAGAGCCATCAAATGTTGTTGCAGACAAATCTGAGCCGGCGATTGCGCCCGGCCTTAAAGAAGAACCCAAAGCAGAGCAGCCAGGGCTTGAGCTGTCTGCCGCAGCTGATGCGCAGGTTTCCCGCCAGGCCCGGGCCGATACCCAAAGACTGGTCAAAGCGGTCGAAAGAGCTGGTATTGCTGCAGTTGATGCTGGTGTGGGAGGCGAAAAGGATGGCTTCCGTGATGCCGTGGCTCTGGAGCCAGAAAAGCAGAGTCAGGCCAGAAAAATCGAAGAATTTCGCAGGAAGGGTTCTTACGAATTTACGCGCGGAAACTGGGAAGCTGCTTTGCCGAACTATCTTGAAGTTCTCAAATACAAAAAAGATGCTCAGACATACGATATGATCGGGGTAATCTTTGAAAAGCTTTCGATGCATAAAGACGCTTTTGACGCGATAGAACGTTCCTACAAGCTCGGCCGGAAGGATTCTGTAACCCTTACGAGGCTGGGCAGGCTTGCTGAGGTGACCGGCAATTACACCAAGGGTGAAGAGTATCTGCGTAAGGCACTTGAGGTCAGCCCGCACCGGGT
>JAQUZA010000280.1 GCA_028691595.1 Candidatus Rifleibacteriota bacterium | reverse complement strand
AACGCGAAGGCCGTGCCACCACCAAAGAAATTCTTACCTGCCGCCTGATCGACAGACCATTGCGCCCGATGTTCCCCGAACATTATCACAATGATCTGCAGGTAGTAGTCTATGTTCTGTCGTATGACAAGGTTAATCAGGTTGACATTCTGGCCATGAACGCAGCAAGCGCCGCTTTGATGGTTTCTGAAGTGCCCCTCGTTGAAGCCATTGCCAGCGTCAGAGTTGGCAAGGTCGATGGTCAGCTCGTTCTTAACCCGTCACCAGCCCAGCTTGAAAACTCGACCATCGAAATGATCGTTGCCGGTACCGCCAGCGCCATTACCATGGTTGAATCAGGCTCCTCAGAAGTCTCTGAAGAAGAACTTCTCGAAGCACTCGGCTTCGCCCACGAAAACATCAAAAAGCTTGCCGCGGCCCAGAACGAACTGGCCAAAAAAGCCGGCAAACCCAAGACAACCGTGGCTACCCCCGCCGAAGAACCCGAAGTCAGCGCCGTTGTTGATTCTCTGATAGCAGATATCAAAGATACCCTCTGCACTGCCGAAAAAATCGAGCGGGTCGAAAAGTTCAGACAGATCGATATCAAGCTCAAAGAAGCTCTCGTTGCCAAACTCGGCAGCGAAGAAGCCGCCGCCGCTAAAAAAGATGCCGCCAAGCGTCTGCTTGAAGCTGCAATTTACACCGAAATGCGGCGCATGATCCTTGAAGACAACCGCAGAATCGACAACCGTGCTTTGAACGAGATCCGACCTATCAACTGTGCCGTGGGTTTCCTGCCCCGTACACATGGTTCGGCCCTGTTCAATCGCGGCCAGACCCAGTCTCTGGGCATCGTAACCCTCGGTGCCAGCGGCGATTCTCAGGTCATCGATGGCCTCGACGATGAATACAAAAAGAAATTCCTGTTGCACTACAACTTCCCGCCCTTCTCGACCGGCGAAACCAAACCGATGCGTGGCCCGGGCCGACGTGAAATCGGTCATGGTGCTCTCGCCGAAAGAGCCCTCAAGCAGGTAGTTCCACATGATTTCCCCTATACAATCCGTGTTGTCAGCGAAATCATGTCAAGCAACGGCAGTTCGTCGATGGCTTCTGTCTGCTCTGGCAGTCTGGCAATGATGGATGCCGGTGTGCCGATAAAAGCTCCTGTAGCTGGTATCGCCATGGGCCTCATCAAAGAAGGCGACAATTACAAGATCCTCAGTGATATCCTCGGCGACGAAGACCATTTCGGCGATATGGATTTCAAGGTTGCTGGTACCGCTAATGGTGTTAATGCCCTGCAAATGGACATCAAGATCATCGGCGTAACTCTCGACATCATGAGGGTGGCTCTTAAACAGGCCAAAGAAGGTCGTCTGCACATTCTCGGCAAGATGAATGAAGTTATCAGTACTCATCGCCCCGAATTGTCTGCATACGCCCCCAGAATCGTTACCATCCAGATCGACCCCGAAAAGATCAGAAACGTAATCGGGCCAGGTGGCAAGATGATACGCAAGATCACCGAAGAAACCGGTGTCGAAATCGAAGCCAATGATGACGGCCGGATTCTCATCATCAGCCCTGATGCAGCCGCCAACGAAAAGGCTGTTTTCATGATCCGCCAGGTGACTGAAGACGCTGAAGTCGGCAAGATTTATACCGGCAAAGTTAAACGCATCATGAACTTTGGTGCCTTTGTCGAAATTCTGCCCGGCATCGAAGGTATGGTTCATATCAGCCAGCTCGACAACCGCCGTGTGAACAAGGTTGAAGACGTGGTTAACATCGGTGATGAAGTGCAGGTTAAGGTTATCGAAATCGACTCTCAGGGTCGCGTTAACCTCTCACGCAAAGCCGCCATGGAAGAACCTTCCGAATAAACCATTCAAAATAAACGCCCCGGCAACGGGGCGTTTTTTTTATGCCTTGAATTTAACTGCATCGATCTTTGAACCGGCCTGGCCGGTTGTGAATGGGCCGCACTTACCCGTTACTGGGTAACCTTGCGTGCCACTTCAAGATCGAGTTCAGCTCTCTTCAACATCAGCTGCAGCTCGGGTGAATCGGACCTCGATGCCAGAGAGCGCATCCGCAGCAACTGCTTTGAGGCTTCCTGGGTGGTTGACCATTCGAAAATGTTGAGTTTATCCTGTTTGTCAGGGAAGGTGTCTTGAAGAATTTTCTTCATGCGCCTCTCCATGCGCACCTGGCGAATTTTGTTCTGGATATAACCATCATCATTCTTCATTTTGAGATAACATTCAGCCATCATGCTGTGAATATCGACCCGATGTTTGACATCCATCTGGTCTACGTTGTTAAGGGCATCATTGAAACTGGAAAGGGCCTTGTCAAAATTTCCGGCGGCGAAATACTGCAACCCGGCCTGAAAAGTCGGAACAGACTTTTTTGAAAGGCTGATCATCTGGTCATACTGCTGATTGGCACGCGCTTTAGGGAAATCGGCATTCGGAGCGGGCTTGTCTTTGAGCGCGTCATTCATATAAGTGTTATAAGAACTTATGGTTGCAGTCATGACATTCGAAAACATCGATTTTTTGATTTCTCTTGCTTCTCTTGAGGCTTTATAGGCATTCGGGTGTGACGAAACGCTGCTGCCGCTGCCGCCGCTTTTCGGGGTCTTGCTGCCATGGCGGTAATCTGAGTAATCGACGTAGATTCGATCATGTGAAAACCTTTTCTGATCAGATTTAAAAACCATGGTCAGAAAATTATAAATAAGCACGATCATCAGAATGGTTATGCCGACTATCGGCCAGCGCCTGTCCATTTAGTATTTCCCGTCTCTGTCAGTTGATGAGAAATAGCCGGGGTTGGCTATTTCAGCCAGCTTGGTGCTGCTGTAAAACTTGGTGACAATATCGAGCTCCTCGTCACGACGGTTGGGAGCCTCATCCTTCATTGTGTGGAGTCTGAGAACTATGAAAGCCGTGTCTACAGACTTTTCGGTGGTCAAGGGCTCGATACGGGTGCCGGTCTCTGAATCGCGATCTGGCACCTGCGAGTAAGCCTTGACTTCAAAGTCAGAGATGTCACGCAATACTGCCTTTTCCATGGCTCCATAGTTGCTGGTAAACACAGTTGCGTCACCCTCAACGAATTTCATCGGCTGCTGCAGAAAATAAAGCCAGCCGGGAGTGCGCTTCTTGGTGACAATACCGTTTTCCCAGCTGTATTCGTAGCGGGCAACCATGATGCGGGCATCACTGTCGGTGCCGGTGCTGCGTGCATTACCAGCATTGTCGTAATAGATTTCATCGAGGGGCATCTTCGCGTAAGTGAAGCTGTAGAATGAGAAACTCTTCTTCTCAGAATTCACTTCAAGAAATGAGTAGCATGAAGTCATTTCGAGTTCGAGCTGATCGAGAAAAACACGGGTATCAGCCTGAACCTGGCTCTGGCTGACGGTGTGACGCATGGTTTCGCGGCCACCGAAATAGAACTGCCAGGCAAAACCGAGCATCAGGGTCAGAATTGCTGCCACAACAATAGTTTCAACCAGAGTTATGCCCTGGCGGGTTTGTTTATGCGCCATATTTTACGATTACCGTTCCAAAGCCAAGGTTAAATTTCCGGTTCGGTTCTTTCCATTCAATGTCGAGCTCAACCCTGATTTTTTTATTGTTCTCGGTGCTGGCCCGTTCTAGCTTAACGCTGGTTATGAAGCGTTTGTAATACTCGGGATACTTGATCGAATCAGCATCGTCTGCTACCAGAGGCCCGCTTACCGGTCTTCCTGCGTGAACCAGACCTAGCTTGGGGCTTTTCATTTCAGCTTCGAGAGCCTCAAAACCAAGTGCCTTGATTTCTGAAATTATGGTGCGCCCAAGACTGTGCGCAACCATGAGGTTCTTGGCCTGAGCCGTCTGTTTGTGACTGTTCTGAAACAGGACAATCAGAGGCAGGATGCCGAAAGAAAAGACAACCAGCGTCATCAGCAGTTCAGGGGTTGAAAAGGCTTTTCTTTTAATCATCGCCGCCCCCGATCGATGAGACATGCTGAATTTTAGGGCTCAGAAAAAATTCGTGCCCCATCAGTTCATAGCTTTTGCGTTTGTCTTCAGAGGCATCGATGCCTTCCTGAACGCTTCTGAAGGCCCCACCCCCGACATTCTCAAAATACAGGGGGTTGTTGAAATTGTGAAAAACCCAGAGATCGCCTTCCTGGTGCTGCTTGTTCATAAAAAAGTTGACGTAGTTGCCGAAGATGATGTTCGAAACTTCAGAAATTTTTCCAAGGCAGTTTGGGTCCCATTGGTCGGTGGGCTGGTCGGGGTAGATGCCCACCTTGGTCAGGTCAGCGATATTGCCGTCTGTGGTTCTGATGCCATAGCACGAAAAAACGCTCGCTTCAATGAGATTGCCTGAACCTTCAATGATAATGGCCCGTTCTCTGGTGTCAGTTACGCTTGGCAGATAGGGGTGGTAGAAGATATTGAGATGCCCGAGCGGCGTAACCTTGTCGCTGTCTTTGAGGGAAATGATGCTGCCTTTGATCTTGAACGGCCGGTCGGGGGTGAACCGGGTCACCATGATTGTGCCCGTGCCAACGTAAACAACCGGAGCTTCGACCTGAAATGAGTCGAGCCAGTAAACGCCGTTAAGAAGCCAGCGACCATCAGCATCACGCGGAATTTCACTCTCGTCTTTAAGCTTGCGGGTTGCCAGAGCACGGTAATTGTAGCGGAAATTGGTGGGAAAAAGATTCGGAAAATTCTGCTCGGCCGGGTTCAGAGAAATACCATCGCCAGGCCCGAAGATTTTGCTGATCAGGGGCGATGCAAGCACGCTCACGGCCTCAAATGGCAGGGTAAGTGAAGTCCAGAAAGATTCGCCGATGGCCCCGGCCGCATAGCCAAGCTTGCTCAAAAAGCCGTCGGGGTCAGCTTCGTTGTAATAACTGAGTGAAAATTCAAGATGTTTTTCGGGTGGTGGCCTGGTGACACTGTTAGTGACATTGTTGTATTTTATCTCGTAAACCCTTGAATATATGCGGGTTTGCTCGGCAATCTTGG
>JAQUZA010000279.1 GCA_028691595.1 Candidatus Rifleibacteriota bacterium | reverse complement strand
TTCTTTGGGGCGAGCCTGATTAACCTTGATGTTGCGACCGTTCATGTCTGATTCGTTCAGGGCCTGAATTGCCTGCTCGGCTGCTGAATCATCAGTCATTTCGACGAAGCCGAAACCTTTTGATCTTCCGGTGTCGCGATCTTTGACGATACTGGCTGACGTAACGTCACCATACTGACCAAACATGGTTCTGAGCTGTTCTTCGGTTGCACTGTAGGGCAGGTTACCAACGTAAATGTTCATTCAAAAAAATCCTTAAAGGCATGATGTTCGGGGCGGTTTGACTAACGGGCTGCCGCTCTGGAAAACCACCAGTTAAACCAGCTGACAGCCACAAACCAGGCTAGGTTTGTAGAACTGTTTGATCATAACCGTAGAAATACTATTTGTCAAGTATCTGCGGGCGTAATCACCAGCAAAAAACAAAATTTTCTCAAGTTTTCTTCGGCAAAGATTCGAGACCAGCCTCAAATGATCTAAACCTCATTATCTAATCATGAAGTCGTACAATTCTGGTCGACTTCTCATAATGAACAGTTCTGTCTTTATAATTGTGGTAGACTTAAAGATACTATAATAAGAAGCCATCCCGAAGGATGTTCTGGTGCAGATGGTCTTCGCCGCCCGCGGGGGCTTTTTAACACTGACTCTGCAATTGCGCAGGCAGTTTAATGTTTGGTCTGGCAACGAACCTTGAAATTTTAAGAAAATAAACATCGGCAGGAGGCATATGAGTAACACCAGTCAGGAACTTGCAAAACAGGGTTTGATTTACGGTTTGCGTGATAAACCGCCTTTTGGTGAAGCGCTATTCGCTGCGGTTCAGCATTTGATGGCAATCGTGGTCTCGATTATGACCCCGGCACTGATAATCTGCAGTGTCATGGAAATCAACCTGGCTGATACCAGCTATATTGTCAGTATGTCATTGCTGGTTTCGGGGGTTGCAACTTTTATTCAGGTTCGTAAGATTGGTTTTGTCGGTTCGGGTCTGCTGAGCATTCAGGGCACAAGCTTTGCTTTTATCGGCGTGCTTCTCGCGGTCGGAAAAGGCCACGTGGCTGCCGGGAATTCGCCTGAGTCGGCACTGCCGCTTCTTTTTGGCCTGTGTTTTGTCGGTTCATTCATTGAAATGATCTGCAGTCGTTTTATCAAGCCGTTGCGAGTGCTCATTACCCCGCTCGTAAGCGGGGTGGTAGTTACTTTGATCGGAATGACGCTTATAAGTTCGGCGGTAAAAAGTTGCGCCGGTGGGCAGCCCCTCATGGACAGCTTTTTCAAAGGCACTGTCGGAGCCGAAGTTATCAGAAATAATATTTTTCTCGCCATTTTTGTAATTGTCACCATTCTGGTGCTCAACAGCATGAGTAATCGCTGGGTCAGAATGAGCTCGATTTTTGTCGGCCTCGTAGCCGGTTATGGTGTTGCTGCTTATCTTGGTCAGGTTGACCTTGGCGCTCTCAAAGAAACCAGCTGGCTGGTAGTTCCGGTTCCCTTCAAATACGGGTTTGCCTTTGACATCTCAGTATTTTTCGGGATCGCCCTGTTATATCTGGTGACTCTGGTCGAGACAATCGGTGATATTACCGCAACCTCACTCGTTTCTGGTGAACCTCTCGAGGGCGAAGTTTATCTCGAGCGCATCTCGGGCGGGGTTTTTGCTGATGGCTTCAATTCTTTGCTGGCAGCTGTTTTTAATACTTTTCCCAACACATCCTTCAGCCAGAATAACGGTATTATTCAGCTTACCGGGGTGGCAAGCCGCCATGTTGGCTATTTTGTCGCCGCTATTTTGACTATTCTTGGCCTTATTCCGTATTTTTCAGGCCTGGCAGCGCTGATTCCGGCACCGGTGCTTGGTGGGGCAACCTTTTTGATGTTTGGCACCGTGGCTGCCTCAGGTATTAGAATTATTGCAACTCAGCAAATCGACCGTCGCGGAACCCTGATTCTGGCAGTCTCACTGGCCACCGGGCTGGGTGTCAGTTTTGAACCTGGCCTGATTAAGGTTATGCCTCAATGGATGCATGGCATGCTCAGTTCAGGTATTATCGCCGGTGGGCTTACCGCCATCATTCTAAACTTCGCTCTGCCTGGAAGCCCTTCAGAATACATCTCTGAAAAGCCTGCTGATGTAAGTATGCGTCCTGATACTCAATAAGCTCTGGTTTGTATAAAAATTGTAACGGCCGCCGCAGGCGGCCGTTTTTTTGTGGCTGGCGGCCTCATTCATAAGTTTTGCTAAATATACCTTTTTGCCCCCTTGTCCGCAGACGTAGAATGATAGTGTGAAATTAAATTGAGGGGGCATCAGATGCGAAACATTTGTTTTTTGTTTGTGGTTGTTCTAATGGCGCTGGTTGGAGTCTCTGCTTCGGCTGAGACGCTCGAGCAGAATTTTTTCCATCAGCTTAAAATTGGCGAACCTGCTCAGAGCTGGGAACACCGTATTGACCTGCCCGAATCTGCAGCCATGCACGGCAGGGTTTTTGTCGGGCGCAATCTTGATCTGCGCATGGGCAAGCTTGTTATCGAGCGCGAAATGCTTACTCCGACTTTTTACTATGTAAAAGTTCGCCTTCCAAAGCATCCTGAAGTGCCAATGGCCGGCAATCTCAAAGTTGAACTGCTTGTTGGTGATGTAATATCTGACAAAAAACCGGAAGCTCCTGCTTCTCTGGTTCTTTCGCCAGTTGGCGCAACTCTTAAACCCATTTTTACCTGGAAAACAAACTGCCGCTATGCAGCTGTAACCCTTTTCGACGTAACTTCTCAGCAAACTGTCTGGGAAAGAGTCGCCACTAAGGCCGGTTATATCGGTTTTGACGAAGGCTATCTCAAAAAAGATCACCACTATCGCTGGGCAGTAAAAGTCAGCGATGTTAATGGCAGATATTCAGGCGAAACCCTTGCAGGTTTCAAGATTGTTGAACAGAATGGCGTAGTTGTAGCTGTTCCAGAATAAGGCCCCCGACTTTTTTATAATAGTAAGACTCTATAAACAATAAAAATGCCCCGCTCAAAATGAGCGGGGCATTTTTATTGTTACTCTTCTAAGACTGGGTAAAGGGTTTACTTGCCTTCTTCTACAGCCGGTGCAGTCGGGGCATCAACCGGAACAGGTGCAACTTCTGTGCAGACGAATTCATTCTCTTTCAGCTCGAAAAAGTAAAACCCTGCGGTTGGGCCGGTTTCTTCGGAATAGATGCGGCCAAGGGCGCGCACTTTATTTTCGGGCATAAAAACGAGATCCTGGCCGTCTTTTTGATACATGTCTGAAACCAGAAAGTCACGACTGAGATTTTCTTTTTCGTATCTGAAGTTCATGGCAGTAAATTTCTGGCTGTCATTGTCGAATTTGAAGACATAGAGAGCGCTGCTTTCGGGGCCGGTCATCGCGGCGGTAACCAGCTCAGGAACACCATCACCGGTCAGGTCTTTGATCGCCAGCGGACTGGCTGCGCCTTCGAGGGTGAACAGTTTTTCCTGTTCGCCGAGAGGTGCAGAAACCCACATTTCTTTGCCTTCGGTGGTGAAAACTTTTAAGGTTACGGTTCCGCTGTCGATTCTTTTGACAACATTGTATTTAGACTGATTGAGAACAATCGAGTTTTCTGAGAGAACCGGGTTATCTTCGCCAGGCAGGGCAAGGTCAGCAAACACTGGCGCAGAAAGCAGCATTGCGGTGCAGAACAGAGAAGCTAATATGCGTTTCATTTTATTACCTCGCTTGTGATTATACATCCCACTGGTAGAAGTTGTTTGACTTCATGATGCCGATCAATTTTGACGCGTAGTTCGGGTCAGTTGCATAACCGGCTTTGTGAATTTCCTGGGCGTAGCGGTTGGGGTCTTTTTTATACTGCAGAGCGTAGCCGTAGCGTGAATTCTGCAATAACTTGGCGTGGTCGTCAAATGATTCCTGCCAGCTGTGGTATTTTCTGAAGTTATCCTGGATGGTGATCATGCGGCCATTAACGAATTCCTGAGTTGAAACTCTGATTGAGCCTGCAGGTCCGGTGCCCTTGATGCCGAACATGTTTTTGGCATCGCCGATACTTGATGAACCCCAGCCGGTTTCGAGGGCGGCCTGGGCCAGAGTTACGGAAGCGGGCACGCCGGTTCTTCTCATGTTTTCGCGGGCAACCGGGCCAAAGATTCTGCTGAATTCTGCCGGAGAGAGCTTGCCACCTTTGTAGCTGGCGATGGCACCGGTGTCGTTTCCGGAGCTGGGGCTTGTGGTTGCGCCAGGATTCGAGCCTGAGGTAGACCCGTTTTTGGCACCATTGTCAGATGCTGATTTACCCTCGGTCATCGACAGATGGCCGCCACTTCTGGTGTCACCGGGGTAATATGGTTCTTCCTGGGAGGCGGGGGCACCAGGAATTGAAATGTAATTCTTATGCATGTACCCCTTCTGGCCATTGATTTCAACCTGATAGAATTCACCGGAAACGCCGGTAACGGTTACCGAGCTGCCTGGCTGAAAATTACCAAGTATGACACCCCAGGGCCACGATCTCAGCCTCAGGCTGCTGCCGGCTTCAATTGTACCGGTTACCGGAAACTTGCCATCAACCTTGGTGCTTTTGTCACCGGTTGCGACGTTAGTTGAGTCCTGGGGCTTTACGGCATCTTCTGTGAATGGGTTTTCAGCAGCCAGAAGCGAAAAGCAGGTACCCAGAAAGACCACAAGTATAAGCATTGCTAATTTTTTCATGGAATTTCTCCTTCTGATTATGCAGATTATACTGCAACTTTTTGTAAATAGTTTTTAAAATTTTATTCTTGAAATAATACTAAAATAGTGTCATAGTAGTGAAGATATTCACAACCGGGGGAGGAAATGATGCAGATTAAATTGAATAGCTTTGATGTGCTGATGGCTGCTGTAAAGCTCGAAATGCGTGCAGCCAAATTCTATGCCGACGCTGCCAAAATGGCTTCTGGTAATGAAGTGCAGTTGCTGACGCAGCTTGCCGAGATGGAAGCTGGACACGCTGAGCATTTCAGCGATATCCTTGCCGAA
>JAQUZA010000278.1 GCA_028691595.1 Candidatus Rifleibacteriota bacterium | reverse complement strand
GCTGAATTGATACTCAAATGCATTGGTGATGGCGGGGGAAGTCGGTAGCAGGTCAGGATTTTCGTTGGTGTAGTTGACGGTCATGCCGTTTGCGCCGCCGTTATAGCCAAGATATTTTCCGACTACACCATCGTAAACAGTGCCCTGTGGGTTCAGGAAGTCCTGGGAAATTTCGGGGTAAGAATAGTCTTCAACGTAGACAACGTTGTAATCGGTAAACTCATTGTAGGTTTTGCCATCTATTTCGGCTTTCAGATTCCATGATGGTTTGAGGGCTTCAGGGACTGGTTTGGCGGTTTTTTCCGGCCCGAATTTTTCAAAAGATGCATCGCCAGGAACAGCGGCAAGGCTTGCCGTGCCGGGGATTTCTCCGGCGGGGTCGGCTGTCTGAACGGCGGTTTCAGGGTAACCATTGCCGCTTACTGCAGGTGCCGATACTTCTGCCCGTTCGTAAGTCATTATCATGCCGACCTGTTGCAGAAATTTTGAGCCGGCAACGTCTTCACGACCACGAATGCCAGAGTCAAATGCCGATGTGTGTCGATTTACATAAAGTTTTTTGTCCCAGACACTGCTTTCGTCGGTGCTGCCGTTGGCCATGTCTTCAAAAAACTTCATGTTAACATCTCTGAGATTCATGAATGGTGACCAGACTTCACCGCCGGAAACACCGTTTTTGTTACCTTCACCCAGAACTTTTTTGCTTTCGTCGGGCTGTTCAAAAAACCAATGATATTTAACATTGCGATAAACGAAAAATTTGCCGGTGGCCTTTTCTTTGACGATGAAGGGAAATTTGTCGCTGCCCGCTCCCGTGTTTCTGTAGATCAAAGCGGAGTCGGTAATCATGTTAGCCCCATTTTTTTCGAGAGGTGCCGGTTCATAAAGAGGCATCCAGACTGCTATTTGGGCTTCTGGTTTGTCGGTGTGACCTGAGACACGCTCAACGTTCATGCCGTCAGCAAGCACTCCCCCTTCTTCCAGTTTGGAGTCAAAGAATCTTATTTTTGATTTCGGAAAGTAGGCGGATTCGCGCCCCGGTTCCACCTCAACTGCATGCAGTTGAGGGGCCATGCCCAGCAGCACCAGAGAAACGACACAGATCGGTTTTTTAAGAAATCTCAAACTCATAACTCCTCCTGGTTGAAAAATATGATTTTTACTCGGTTTTGAACTGGCTTTGAACAAAGGCATCAAATTCGCGGGCCTTGCGCAGCGCTTCTTCGTTTTCATCGAGCCAACGGCGTGCAGTCTGGGCTTCAGGGCTTTCGGGGCTTTTGCTCACAAAGGCGGAAAAATGTGTAAAGGCTAGTTCCTGGTCGTTCAGCGAACCGTAGGTTCGGGTGTAGTTCGGTCGATCTGCCACCAGCAGATTACCCGGGAAAGTTTGATGACCAATGCCGCCATATAACTGACCAAGTCTTAGTTTCGCCCGATAGGCGATGTCGTCTTCGTAGAGGGCGAGCAGGCTGTAAATTTTTTTGGCTTCTTCGAGACGCTCGTCGAGCTCAAGAAAGATTGCTTTCCAATATTCTACCCGCGGATCGCCCTTGAAAAACTTTTCGCATCTGGCGATGTGATTATTGGTTCGATAATCACCTTTTCGGGCGAAGATTTCGAGAAGACCGAGGTTGACATCAAAGTTGTCTGGGTTCATTTCGTAGGCCATATTGAACATTACCAGAGCGAAACCGTAATCGTTGTTTTTGAGATAAGCCTTGCCGAGACCAACCAGCGGCATAAAGCTTTCCGGCCACATATCACGGGCCTTTTGCAGAATCTCGATCGCCTTTGGAAACTGCTTCATTTTCTGGTAACAATCACCGAGGCCAAGATAAGCCTGCATTGCATTTTTGTCGAGCTTGATGGCTTTCTCATACTTTTCGATGGCCTGTTGAAAAAGTTTATTTTCAGCGTCAAGCTGGGCTGAAAGTATAATTGCTTCAACGTTTTCTGGTGATGACTTAAGAATATCTGCAAGTATTGTCGCAGCCTTTTTGTAGTCTGGCTTGTTCGCAAAAATACAGGCACGGGCGTAGGAGGCCTGGTGAGCGGGCGTCATTCTTGCCGGGTCGGTTTTTTCAAGGGCCGCAAAAACTCCGGCAGCTTTCTGGTAGTAGCCACTGCCAACATTACTCAGGCAGATGATTGTTTTTTCAAGAAGCTCGATGTTGCCAGGCTCAGCATCACAGGCGAGCAGATACGCGTCGGCGGCTGATTGATACTGGCCGGCATCAAAATAGGAGTTGCCCTGACGGTAAAATTCTCTGGCCTTGTCGCTTTTGAACCCCGCCATATCTTTGGCTGCGGTTTCAGTTTGTGCCGGTTTGGACTCATCGCTGTTTGTGGTGTCGCTAGCTGCTTCTTTGCCAGAGTCAGGAGGGGTGGTGTTCGTTTTTGAGCCGCTTTGATCGCCGGGCTTGTCTGCTGCTTCTTTTGATGGCTTTTCGTTGGCCTTTGTCGCTTCGAAGAGCTTTTTCAGGCTTTTTGCCTTTTCGAGAGCCTTGTCAGCCAGGTCGATTCGCCCGAGCCGTCTGAGTGAAACACTGAACAGATACCACGCCTCCGGATGCTTCGGATGCGACTTAACTTCTTCTTTGTTCTGAGTTAGCAGTTGGTTGAAAAGCTCGGCAGACTTCTTGAAATCGCCATTTTTCATAAGTCTTCGTCCGGTTTCAATTTCGCTTTCAAGGTTGATGGCATGCAGGGGAACAATTGCGCCTGCCAGGCCTGCGCAAATAAGGGTTGTCAGCAGTATTTTCTTTGCCGTCATGGCTTATGCTCCTCAAGACCGTTCTCTTTAAAGGTCAGTTTCAGTCGGAACAAAGTTCCGTCGTTGGATACATAAATTTTACCATCAAGGGTACCTATTAGAAGATTTTTTTTGTCATCGGCGAAAACGCACTTAGGGTCAACGATTCCGCTGGTTATTTCGCTGGCCTGCGCATTTTTTATGCTCCATAAACCCATGTTGCCCCCGGCAAGAACCTGGCCATCATAAGAGGTTAAAAAATTAATCGGCCCAAGCGTTTGTGAGACCTGAACCGGGTAATCGTCGGGTTTTATGGCATAAACCCCGCGATCGGTGGTGCCGGCATAAAGAGTATTTTCGTGAACGTGCAAACAGTTGATCGCGCGTCGCAGTTCTCCAGCAGATGGTTTCCAGGGTGAACCAGATTTATTGCGATACAGACCGGTAGCGGTGCCGAGCCAGAGATAGCCCTGCCATTCGACTATGCTGTTAACCCACGAAAGTTGAGAAGACTCTTTTTGGGTGAGGGGTTGCCATGCATCGTTTTGCAATACTGCTGAACCGCTGCCAACCGAACCGATGTAGATCGAACCATCGGCAGCCCTGGTAAGAGCGTGAAGTTTTTCGAACCCTCTGGCCTGGGTGATTTTTTCGAATTGCAGGGTTGTGGTGTTGAGAGCGACACAGCCGCCCCCGGCGGTGGCAATAAAAAGGCGATTGCCACTGAGCAGAAGATTATTGATCATCGGAAACGGCTGGTCGGTTTTGCTATCGGTGAACCTGCGTGGCCCTGTCTCATCGACGACCCACAAGCCATTGCCGAAGGTTGCAACCCAGATTCGCCCGTTTCCCTCAACGGCAATGCTTCTGACGGTTGTCGCGCCAGCAGGCAGGGTTGCCGCCGTGGCGTATGCCGCGATGATGATTGCAATGCCGACTGCCACAAAAATTTGTTTGAACATTGAAGCCTTTCGAATTTTACCGACTGGTTTTTGAAATGTACAAAGGCCAGAGCACCGTAGTTGTATTCTTTTTCTTCTTGTTCTACGAACCAGAGGGCCAAAAGGTTTCAAGTCTTTTTGCTAATTGTTTTAAATCGATTGAGTTTTTCGGCAAGTTTAGTGTATATTGACAGCGTCGGGGGGGTGTGCTAGTATGGGCCTCCCGCACATTACGGGATACGCGCTATTCCTCATTATCCGGAGGCTTTTATGCAGTTTGTTATCAAAGGAAAAAATCTTCAGCTTACCGACGCTCTCAAAGATTATGCCGAGAAGAAGCTGTCGATTATCAAAAAATACTTCGATCACATCGTCGAAGTTGACGTGACCCTCTCTGTTAAAGATTCTAAAGACACCAGTCGCAGCCGGGTTTGTGAAGTTACCGTCTGGGCCAAGTCGATCGGTAACCCGATTCATGGCAAATCAGCCTCTGAAGACCTCTACGCTTCCATAGACATGGTTGTTGAAAAGATCGAACGCCAGGTGAAGAAGTTCAAAGAAAAAATCACCGGCCGCCGCAGAAACAACAAAGGTGTCGACAAGCAGGCAACTCACAGTGTTCTGTCGTTCGGTGAAGATTTCGCCACCAGAAGCGATGCAGCCGCATCCGAAGAACTGAAGCCAAAAATCGTTCGCAGCGGCACTTTCCCGATGCGCCCGATGTTTTCTGATGAAGCAGCTGAACAGCTTGAACTTTTCAACCAGGATTTCTTCGTGTTCTCAAACGCCGAAACCAACAGGATCAACGTTATTTATCGCAGGGGCGACGGCAACTTTGGTCTTATTGAGCCCGAATATTAAAAACAGATTTACACCCCTGACAGGGATGCAGGAGGAGTTTTGGAACTAAGCGAATTTATATCACCCCAGCTTACCAAGTTGGAATTGAGTTCCACCACGAAGCTTGATGCCATCAAAGAACTGATCGACATGCTCGATACGGCCGGCTATCTCACTGATGCCGATGCTTTTCTGAAGTCAGTGCTTGAGCGCGAAAAAGTTGGTTCGACCGGTATCGGCAAAGGTATTGCCATTCCGCACTCCAGAACGGCAACCGTCAGAGAAGTTGTAGTGGCTATCGGTCGTTCCAGTGCAGGCATCGAATTCGAGGCTCTCGACAACCGGCCTGTTCACCTGATTTTCCTGATTGCAGCACCATTTGAGTCTGGCGGGCTCTACCTCAAGGCTCTGGCCCGTCTCTCAAGGCTGCTGCGCTACCAGGAATTCAGAAACGAGCTTATGGAAGCCGAATCAGTCGATGAGATAATTAAAATTCTCTCA
>JAQUZA010000277.1 GCA_028691595.1 Candidatus Rifleibacteriota bacterium | reverse complement strand
AAGAGCTCGGCCAGCTTTCGGCCTGCTTCGTGCTGCCGGTTGAAGACTCTATGGAAGGTATCTTTGACGCAGTAAAAAACGCTGCCCTGATTCATAAATCCGGCGGTGGTACCGGCTTCAGCTTTTCGCGACTGCGTCCCGCCAATGACCTGGTTTCTTCAACAAGCGGTGTCAGTTCCGGGCCGATTTCCTTTATGAAAGTCTTTAATGTTGCCACTGAAACCATAAAACAGGGTGGCACCCGACGCGGTGCCAATATGGGCATTCTGCGCGTTGACCACCCCGACATTCTTGAATTTATTACCTGCAAGGAAAAGAATAACGAACTTACCAACTTCAATATTTCCATTGCCATAACCGACCAGTTTATGGAAGCCCTTGAACGCGATGGCGAATATAACCTGATCAACCCCAGATCAAAGGAAATAGTTCATTCGTTGAAAGCCAGCAAAGTTTTTCACATGATTGTTGAGCGCGCCTGGCGAAATGGCGAACCCGGAATTGTTTTTATCGATCGTATCAATCGTTTCCAGCCAACACCGGCCGTAGGAGAAATTGAATCTACCAATCCATGTGGCGAACAGCCACTTTTGCCATATGAATCCTGCAATCTTGGCTCGATAAACCTGGCCCGCTTTGTGAATATCGACAAAGCTGCTCCTGAGATTGAATATTCAAGGCTGCGGGAAGTTGTACACCTTGCTGTTCGCTTTCTCGACAATGTAATCGATCAGAACCGCTACCCTATACAGGAAATTGACAAAACCACAAAGTCAAACCGCAAGATTGGCCTTGGAGTAATGGGATGGGCAGATATGCTGATTAAAATGAACATAGCCTACGATTCTGAAAAGGCTCTTGAACTTGCAGATTCGGTTATGGGTTTTATCAAACGTGAGGCTTGGTCTGCCTCTCAGGAACTTGCCAAGGAACGCGGAGCTTTTCCTAATTTCGAAAAATCAATCTTTGCGGAAAAAAAGATGCAGCCAATGCGCAATGCAACGGTTACCACCATAGCCCCGACCGGCACAATCAGCATGATTTCCGGCTGTTCAAGCGGAGTAGAACCACTGTTTGCCATTGCCTATGAAAAACATGTCATGGACAACGAAAAACTGCTTGAAGTGCACAATGACTTTGTTAGAGTAGCTCGTGATCGCGGGTTTTATTCTGAGGACCTGATGGAAAAGATCGCCCACCAGGGAAATTTAAAAGGTTTCAGCCAGATACCCGAAGATGTCGCCCGGGTTTTTGTCACCAGCCACCTGATTTCTCCTGAATGGCACATTCGCATGCAGGCAGCCTTTCAAAAACATACAGACAATGCGGTCAGCAAGACGGTCAACTTTCCTTTCGAAGCGACCAAACAAGATGTCGAGACCGTTTTCAAACTTGCCCATACGCTTAACTGCAAAGGGGTTACCGTTTATCGCGATGGTTCAAGGGACGAGCAGGTGCTTAATGTCGGCAAAGGCAAAAAGGGCAAACAGGGTTCTGCAAGTGAGGCTCAAAAAGTTACTCCCAGGGCACGCCCCGAACGTACCGTTGGGGTTACCGAACGAGTTAAAATAGGCTGTGGCAATCTGTACGTTACAGTAAACAGTGACGAGAAGGGAATTTGTGAAGTTTTCACAAGCCTTGGGCGCAACGGCGGATGTCCTTCTCAATCAGAGGCTGCGGCCCGGCTGATATCCATGGCTCTTCGGGCCGGGGTCGATGTTCAGGAAATCATCGATCAGCTCAAGGGTATCAGATGCATGTCGACAATCAAAAAAGCAGCTATATCCGGTGGCATCAAAGTGCTCTCGTGTCCGGATGCCATTGGCAAAGCTCTTGAACAATATCATCTCAGCGCCAAAGACACCTTTGGGAAACCATCCCAGCTCATTCCAGAAACAAGACCATCTGGAAAGAAAGACCTGATGCTGGATAACCCGGAATCAGGAGTGTCCTGCCCTGAATGTGGTGAAGGTCTTGAGCATGATGGGGGCTGTGTAATCTGCAAAAATTGCGGTTTCTCAAAATGCGGCTAACCCTGACCCATGGTTGAAATGCAAATTTCCATCTTTCAGTTTAAAATTAAATGGTCCGTTGCATTGACACTAGCCACATTTCTCAGTAGAATTTATTAAAAGCATTCCAGGCTTGCCCTAAGCCTGAGTCTTGCGCGTATAAGGAGTATAAGAGTATGAATCATTGTTTCGCGCGAATAGGCATACTGTTGACACTGGCTGTATTGCTGGTTTCTACGGCATATGCCAACGAAGCGCCCCTCCTGCGGGTAACATTTCTTGACGTACACCAGGGCGATTGTATCCTGATACGATCGGCCGAAAAAACCATCATGATCGACGCAGGCGACGACAATCGCAGTGCGGCCATCAGGTATATCATTCCCTATCTCAAAAAAGAAGGAATCAAACGCATTGATCAGGCCATTATTACCCACCCTCATCGCGATCACTTTGGTGGTTTCATTGATCTGATCAAAGAATTCAAGTTTGGTGAATTCATTTATTCAAACGACTCTGAGGTTTCTTCAGAAGGTGCAACAACCAAGGGCGGCAACGATGCCCTTATTTATGGCCAGCTGCGAACCCTGATAATGGAGAACAAAATCCCCTATCGCCACGCAAAACTCGGCGAACTTCTTGACTGGGGTGAAGGCATTAAAGCCGAAGTGCTTTATTGCGATGTAAACCGCGAAGAATCAACTCCTTCAGATGTATTGAAGACTAATCCCAATGAGCTTTCTGTCGTTATCAAGGCAACCGCCGGCAATATCAGTTACCTTTTCACTGGTGATGCCGAAAAGAAAGCCGAAACCGAAATGATATCCCTGCACGGCAAAAAGCTCGCCAGCACTGTTCTCAAATCTGGCCATCATGGCAGCAAAACATCTTCTATGCATGCCTTCATGGATATAGTGCAGCCAGGCTATGGCGTAATCAGTGCCGGCAAAGGCAATTCATTCGGTCACCCGACCCAGGCAGTTCTCGACATTTATGACTACTATAAGATGACTGTTTTCAGAACTGACAATGACGGTACTGTCGAGAGTTATACCGACGGCAAAACCGTTACTTTTGTTACCAACAACAGCCCCCTTGAATTTGCTTCAAAACCCAAGGTAATTTCTCTTACCGCCAATTCAGCCACCATCCAATGGGAAACCAACCGCCCCGCTACCACCCTTGTTAACTACGGGGTCAGCTCTCTTAACCAGAGCAAAGAATTGTTGCATGGCGTGAAGGTTCACACCGTTACTCTTACCGGCCTCAAACCATCGACAACTTATAAATACGTTGCCATTTCAAAAGACCCCCGTGAACCCGAAAAACTGATTTCATTAGAAGCATCGATTACAACTCCGGCCGGTTCTGGCGATCCATTGCCAAAAATCAGCAAGGTCAGCGCCAATTATGACCGCATCTACATGAAGCACCCATTCAAGATCCATGTTCCAGTGAACAATCCGGCAGAAACACCCTCCAAGGCTCTGACCCTTGAAGTTTACCATTCAGCCATGGATGCCTCGAATCTCATCGACAAAGTTAAATTTGCCAGTGTTCCGGCAGCTTCTGAAGTTGAAGCCGTTCTTCCCACCCAGATCGACTGGATTGGCCCGGTTGAAATAATTGCTATCCTTAAACAGGGCAGCACCATTATCGATACTTTTTCGACTTTTGTTACCGTCGAGCCAAAGATGATCCTGGTTGACTGTACTCATGGCAACAAAGATTACTTTACCGGGCGTTTTGCCGGCATGAAAATGGACCTGTTTCGCAGCCACGGTTTTCAAATGGCAAGTATTTCCAAGGCCATGACTTATGAAAGCATTAAAGATGCTTTTGTAATAATGCTTCCGCACCCTACCGTCGACTACAAGGCTACAGAAGTGACTGCCCTTAAAAAATACGTTTCAGGCGGCGGTTCACTCATGATGTTTGGTCAATCTGACTATAAGAATCTTTCAAATCCTGATATGTTCAATTCGATTCTCAAAGGTATCGGCAGCAAAATCAGGTTTAACGATGACCAGGCCTGTGACCCGACCGATAATATCGGGCCGCCCTGGCGCATGTTCATAAAGACCTTCCCGGCCGCCGAAATTACCGGCACCGATGTCACCAAGCTTCTGGTACGCAGCAGCTGCACTTTTATCAATTCCCAGAACAAGGGTCTCAAAGCTTCGAAAAATCTGTTCATATTTGCCAGTGGCGATGAAGATTCATACAATACTGAATCTGATGCCATGAGCGATGGCTATATTTACGCCAGCCATACTCCACTGCTCCCTATTCCGTTGGCCGCCGGTGAAGATCTCGGCTTCGGGCGTGTTGCATGCTTTGGTGAACCCTTCTACCAGGACAGCTACTATGCCAGCAATGGCGATAAAATGACAGCCACCTTCAACCGTAATGTGGTTAAATGGCTGAGTCTTGGCAAAGAAAAAACTGTTAAAGCTCTAGTTCGCTACATCGCTGAACTTGACCAGGAAACAGACCTGGAGGTTCGCGCCGAGCGCTATGAGGCTATTTCAAAAACGGTCATGAAAAAGGTTCGTCGTGAAGTTGATTATGACCGCCATGCTCTAAGTGAAATAGGTTCTATGCTCGATGAACATCAGGGCACTCCAGTTGACGATCTTAAAATGCAAATCGATCAGATCTATCGTTTCGACAGTCTGCATCAAGGCAATTAATAATTCAGTTAAGCAAAATCAAAACAGGGGGCCTGTTCAAAGGTTCCCTGTTTTGATTTTTTACCGGACATGTATAAAATAGTTTTTCCTGAACCGAACGAAGCTGATGACGATGGGCTGCTTGCACTGGGCGGCGATCTTAAGCCTGACACGCTGCTGCAGGCTTATTCAAACGGAATTTTTCCATGGTCAGTGCACCCCATATCGTGGTGGTCTCCAGATCCGAGAGCAATTTTCGAACTTGCAACTTTCCGGCTTAGCAAGCGTATGCAGCGAATGTTACGCAACGGAGATTTAACGTTTTCCATGGATCGTTGTTTTACCCGGGTCATGGAG
>JAQUZA010000276.1 GCA_028691595.1 Candidatus Rifleibacteriota bacterium | reverse complement strand
CTTAAACCTGTTGAAGCACTACGGGAGAGCTGACCATGCTATGGCTGAAACTTGGCTGGCGTAATCTCTGGCGAAACCCTGCCCGCAGCATCATTCAGCTGCTGGTAATATCAGGCAGCCTCGCATTTGTGATCTGGATGCAGAATATCGCCGCCGGCACCTACGAAAAAATGATTTCGGAAGCAGTGCGCAGCGGCAGCGGGCACCTCAGCATTCATCACCCGGAGTATGTCGAGGAGCGCCTGACCGAAATGTATTTTTCTTTTGAGCCGGCCCTCAAAGTAATCGAAGGAAATAGTGCCATTGTCCACGCCCTACCTCGCCTGCACATACCCGGTCTGGCACGCAGCAGTCATGAAAATGCCGCGGCCATGATTATGGGAATCGACTTTTCTGTCGAGGCAGGGATCAACCCGCTGCTCAGAGCCAAACATCTGGTTACCGGAACATTACCCGCTGATAACGACCATGAACGGGCATATATTGGCCAGAAACTGGCTGAACGTCTGCAGATAAAAGCAGGCAAAAAATTTGTCGTAATGTTTCAGGATTTTTCTGGCGAGATCAGTTCGAAACTCTACAGAATTGGCGGCATTTTTAAGAGCGGCATACATCAGATAGACAATACCATGATATTTGTCGACCGCAAATCCCTTGCAACCGGCCTTGGCAACCCTGATGCAGCCCACGAACTGGCTCTCATCATCAAAAACACCGACAAAATTGAGGCACTGCGCGCCGAACTTCAGACTGCCTGCCCGACAAACGCCAGGTTTAAAGTATTCAGCTGGCAGCAAACCTCAAAACAACTGGCAGACACAATCAAAATAGATCATGCCCAGTTAAAATTCATGGCTTTCCTTCTCTTTGTTCTTGTCGCCACCGGCACTGTCAATCTTCTGCTGATGAGCATTCTCGAAAGAACCCGTGAATTTGGGCTTCTTCAAGCCCTGGGCATGGAAAAAGGCCGTATCAGGCGACTGATTTTAGCCGAAGCCTTTGTATTGAGCCTGATTGGCAGCGCAGGCGGGTTTGCAGCGGGCTCAGCGGCGAGTTTCTACACCTGGTATTACGGCATTGACATGTCAGCAATGTTCGACAGCCAGGAGGTTGCCGGGCAACTCTTTGAGCCGATAATCACCAGCACCTGGTGCTGGGGCTGGATGTTTGGACTGAGTGCCATCATGGTCATCCTCGTGCTTGCCGCCTCAATTTATCCGGCAGCAAAGGCATTGCGGGTCAATCCTGCCGATGCAATGCGGGCCTTTTAAGGGAATAACAAATGAGCAGTGTTGAAATGCGGAATGTCTCAAGGGTATATCAGTCTGGTGCCTGCGAAATCAAAGCGGTCGCAGCACTCGATCTACTTGTTGAATCTGGCGAATTCACGGTGCTTGCCGGGCCCTCAGGAAGCGGCAAGTCAACCCTGCTGAACCTGGCCGGAGGCCTTGACAGACCAACATCCGGAGAAGTTTTTCTCAATGGTGAATCGCTCAACAATCAGAGTGACGACCAGCTTACCAGACAGCGACTTTTTAAAATTGGCTTCATTTTTCAGGCATATAATCTCATTCCTGTTCTCAGTGCCTACGAGAACATTCAGTTCACTCTACAACTTCAGGGCATACCCGAAAGCGAGCATGCCGGACGAATCAGACCCCTTCTGGCCGAGCTGGGGCTTGAAGGTCTTGAATACCGGCGACCGGCAGAATTAAGTGGGGGTCAGCAGCAGCGCGTTGCGGTTGCCAGAGCCATGATCGGGCAACCAGCGATAATTCTTGCCGACGAACCAACCGCCAACCTTGATTCAGAGTCGGCAATCAGTCTGCTGCAATTGATGAAACAGCTCAACGATGAAAAGGGTGTAACCTTTTTGTTCAGTTCTCATGACCAGCGGGTTATCGACATTGCCCGCAGAGTTATCAGACTTAGAGACGGCAAAATAAATGAAGATACCGGCAAAAGCTGCTGACCAGGCCAGAATAATCAGCCACAGATACTGTCAATTTATCATCTGTACAGTCATGTTAGTCTTTATGGCCTGCCCGGCTGAAGGGCTCGACCTTACTGTCGCCTCGAGGCAGATTTTTCATTACAGCAGGCTACCGGAAGCACTGTATAACCACCTGACTGAACCCGCTCATACAGCTCTGCTGCAGTCAATGAATCGCCTGTGTCTGAAAGAACAGCACCCCTGGTTTGTCTTGCGCACCGAATACGAACTTAGTTCTCTATATTGCGATGGCAACCAGCTCACAGCAAACAAAAACTGGTCTGCCAGCGGCTTTGCCCCGGGTTACAAAAAGTTTGCCTCAGCTGCAGATTTTCTCAATGCCGGGCGTACCAATATCAAAGGCCAGCTTGAACGCTTCGACTTCTCTTTCAGCATGGCCGGTTTCGATATTCAGATTGGTCGCCAGCCAGTAAGTTTTGGCACCAGTCACTTTATTTCCGTAATCGATGTTTTAACCCCTTCACAGCCGGGCTATCTTGACAGATCGTTCAAACCCGGTATCGATGCCCTGCGCGTCAGAACACTTGCCGGAATCACCGGCGAGGCTGAGCTGATTTTTGCCGCTGCTCCAGACAACAACGACAATGCCTTTATCGGGCGGGTTCGCAATACCTGTAATGGCTTCGACCTGGAGCTTACCGCCGGAAGATTCCGGCAGAGAAATTTTTTTGCCACCGGTTTTGAAGGCGAAAGAAGACGCGTAACCATCTGGGGCGAATTAGCCCTGTTTCAACGCAGAAATGAAGAGGCAGTATTCGGTGGTTTTTCAAACCAGATGGCGTTTTCATGGATCGCGGGAGCGGAACGCAGCACCGGTCACGACTGGCGACACGGTCTGGCATTGATGCATCAGGACTTTGGAGCTCGCAGCGCCGGCAATCTTGCTGAAGTCGCCAACACCCTGCCCCTTAAACAGGGCTGGGTTCATACTGCCGGCTCAGATTATCTTCTTATCAATACTGAACGCAAAATGAACCCGTTGACAACTTTGAATGTGAACATCATTCACAGCCTGGTTGACCGGTCAAGTCTAATTCAGCCACAGTTGAACATCAGCACCGGCAATGAATCAGATCTTGCAATTTTTGCCTGGTTCAACACCGGGAAAAAGCCTGAAAAAACACCAAATTCGCTGCAGATACACAGCGAATTTGGTGGTTTCAGTAATGGCCTCGGTCTGATATACCGGGTCTACTTCAATAACTGATGCTTTAAAACATGAATTTAAACAGATTGAAAAATTCCATGCGCATCTTTTTCATGAAATCTTTGTTCCAGCCGGTTACTTCATCGAGAGTAATCTCGCGGCAGCGAGTAAAGTCTTTATCGAGCATCTGCTTGAACACTCTTGCCGCCCTGTGATCTTCGAAAGCAATTACATCTTCTGAATCACTGCTGTGGCTACGCGAATTAACATTGTAAGCACCTAGAGTAACGGCAAAATTATCGAAAAGACTGACCTTTGAATGCAATGTTTGAGCGCCCTGCCATTCGAAAATCCGCGCCCCGGCACGCAGAACCTTTTCGTATGATTCACGGCCAGCCCAGCCGCCGCTCGGGTGGTTGTTGGACTCAATAGAGTTGGTTATCACTCTGACTTCAACACCACGGGTCACAGCATCTTCAATGGCGGTTACCAGCCGGTCGGTCGGAATAAAATAAGCCGACTGGAACACCACGCTGCTGCGGGCACGATTCAGGTATACCTCGAACAGATCGAGAATATTGTCATCTTTGTCACTGATGGGGGCGGTGGTAACAAATCTGGCGTTAACATCTTCAACTACTGGTGGAACGGCAAAGTAAACGGGAATAGGCCCACGAATCAGCTTATCAACATTCTTCAGGCCTTTAAAAGTATTGATTTCTTCTTTAGCTTTCTTGTATTTGCTGTATTCACCGGTTTCGTTCCATTTGCTCAGGGTCAGGTCTTCCCAGTTGCGTTCGAACAATTCGATAATGTTTCTGACCACCGGCCCCTGCAGCTCAACATCAGTATCACGCCAGCCATATTCAGCGACTTCGCCCCTGGCGTATTCGTCACCGATGTTCATGCCGCCGACAATGGCGATGGTTTCATCAATAACAAAAAGCTTCTGATGCGATCTGAAATTGGCCTTGAGCAGATTTTTAAGAATCGGGTTATTGATCAGAACTTTTACCCCTGAATTGCGCAAACGCTGAATAACACCGTCTTTTTTGCCGAATGAGAAGAAGTCATCAAGAATCAGTTTAACATCAACCCCGCTTTGAGCACGCTCACACATGATATCGGTGAGCTCGTTGCCGGTTTCGTCATCTTGAAACAGCAAAGTCTGAACGTAGAGGCTGGACTGGGCACGTCTGGCATATTCAAAACGATAATGAAAACTGGTTCGGCCGTTGGCAAGCAGTCGCATTCGATTGAGAGGAATCAGGCGCGAGCGGGTAAGCTCGTCTGCCGAGCCTGCTGGATAAGTATCAAGAACAGCTTTATCAAAAGCTTCAAGAGCCTTATCAAGTTCACGGGCACTGGCACGGCGCTGAAGGTTTTTTACGGTATATGAACTCAGGCTGACAAGCTTCACCGGCAATGCCAGCCACGAAGTTGCCGAATATTTGCCCCATCTGGCAACGGTGGTCTGCTGAATCTGCCTGTATGCTTCACGTTTCTGTGACACGATCGATTTCTGGCGCAACATCTTGATACGGGCCATGGCCTGCCGACGGTTTTCGGCATTAGCGGTGGCCCTGGCGTAGTCAAGAAGAATAGTTTGTGCCTTAGATAGGCTGCCAGTCTGCTCAAGAACGAGATCGGCAAGCTGAAAGGTTGCTTCTTTAAGCAGATTTTGCTCGGTGCAGCCGGCAATAAAATCTTCGAGTTGCTTCTGAATACCGGCAAGTTTTGTGCCCCGATCAGCTGAGCTCAGAGCCAGAACAATGCTGTCATACTGTTTCTGCAGTGCGCTTTTGGCGGGACGAATGCGTGAAACGCCTGATTCAGGAACTGCGTCAGAACTGCCCCGGCTACCGTCTGATGACAGAACCGGTT
>JAQUZA010000275.1 GCA_028691595.1 Candidatus Rifleibacteriota bacterium | reverse complement strand
CTGCTTTCTGCGGCGTAAAAAAAGCCAAGGTTGTAATGAGCTCTGGCAAAATCAGGCGCAATCTTTAAGGCCCGCCGGAACAACTCCTCAGCTTCGGCCTTTTGCCCGATCGACAACATCAGCAGCCCGAAATTGTTGATGGCATCGATGTTGAAGGGGTTCAGAGCAAGCGATTGCTCAAAACTCTTTCGCGCTTGTTCTGCATCGTTGCGACAAAGCAACGCCAGGCGATGCAATGCGGCCCAGTCTTGTTGTTGCTGACCGCTTATCGCTGCTCTGGTCATGATTATGCAGGTATCTGGCTGGTGACGTTGCTTTTCTTTGCCGAGCTCTTCTTCAAGTTTTTTCAAGCGCTGTTTATGACCTGCCTGAAGACTGAAGGGTGGTCTGCTTAGACTGCCAATAATATGCACCAGGTTGTCTATTGCGTCCTGACTGGTAAAGCCCATAATGGCGCTCATTTCTTCAAATTCTGGAAACTTTTGCGGCAGCTGTTCTGCAGCCCGTGGCATTGTCGCCTGAATAGTCTTGAATAGTGCGGCAGCGGTAAGATAGTGCCCTTTAAATGTCAGATGCACGTGGTCATAAATCAGGTCACTGCCAATTATGCCATGTTGGCTGTTTTCGATGAAGGTCTGCTCGATATTGGCCTCACGGGCTCCGTTCAGCCTGGCGCATTCTGCCGCCGAGTCATTGAACTGCACGGTAGTTCTGACTCTGAAGCAATCGTTGGCAAGTGCCTTTTTGAAGCAGTTTGCGGCTTCGATTGTTTTTCCAAGTGCCAGCTGTGATTGTCCTTCGAAATAGTTGAGCAGGGCATGCTCTTCGCAGTCTCCCCTTAATTTTTCAATAGTATGCATCGCTTCGGCAAAATCACCCTTGTCTACAGTCTGACTGATGCTGGCAATAGCTGCTCTGGTTTGCTCATCAAGTATGCTTTCGTCAGACGCAAATGGGGGGCACTCGCGTTGATTAACGGGTACCCGGCACCAGATAACCGGAACTCCGGCTTCTCTGACAACGCTGAAAATGTCGTTCAGATTGGCTTGCCAGTTTTCAAGGCATAGTCTTATGGCCTTGCTGCCAGGCAGAATAAGGTTTTTGAAAAACATCTCAAGACCTCGCCAGCCTGAATGAAGTTCTGCAGGAATTCTGTCGCCCTTAAGCAGCTGGATGAGACGCAGAGATGATGCCCATATGCCGGTTAAAACTGCGGCTCGGCTACGGGGCGTGCCAGAAACTCCTGCGGGCCCATAGGGGCCGATAAATTCGTTGTGACCAGCAAATACGATTACCAGGTCGGCCTGGTAATTAACCACCTCTCTGGCAAATTCACGCAAGACCCAGCTGTTTATTGCCGGGATACCGGTATTGATTACCTCAACTATTTTTTGCGGCTTTTCATGATTTATGGCCGCTTCTAGCATGCGTGAAAACGAAAAGTCAGCAAGTTGTTCGCCTCTGGCTGCTGATTCGCCAAGCACAAAGATGCGCATTCTGCCAACTGGCTTCTCTGCTGCCATAATTTCGGGCAGAGGTTTTCTGGCGAGGGTGCCGGGAAAAAATCTCTGCCCGACTCTGTAATTGGCTCTCAAATAGACTTTGCCGTCGGGGCCTCCCTCGTTGATGAATAAACTTGAGGGATAGCCCGCTCCTGCCAGCCATGCGAGAGCCTCAAAACATAACAGCAACAGGCATGGCAGGATAATTGTTATGGCAAAGATTTTGACCGGGAAATACCTGAATGCCGGGTCGGTAACTTTGTTCATGCCTAAAAAATTGTATACATGAAGGGCCCGAGAGCCGAAGATTGAGCCAGGGTCAGCAGTGCCCCCAGAGCCAGCAGAGCAATGACAATCGGAAACAGCCACCATTGTTTTTTCTTCCAGAGGAAGCGCAAAAGCTCGTTTATCGATGCCATTTTCGAAGTTGCATTTTCGTTGTTCATTTTTGCCTCAGAATTGTTCTTTTAGATTGCCTTCGGGGTCGTTTTCGGGCATCTCGCGGTAGGTGTCTGCGTTTTTGTCGAAATGAAGCTTTAAGGGCTGGCTACCAAAGATCTTTAACAGCAACCCGGTTGGCAGAATCGCTCCAAAATAAAGCAGGGTCAGAATTACCCGGGTGTTAAACCAGCCGAGGGCTGAGCCAATAGTCTTCCAGATTTTGTAAGGAGCACTTAAAAGCTTTGGGCTGAATAGAGCAGGAAGGATCAGCAACAGAGCCACGGTGGCGGCCCAGACTCTTGCCGCTTGGTCGGACAAAAGAGGCCAGGCCGAAATCAGCACGAAGGCAATGCCGACCAGCAGCCCAAAATTTCGCAATTCACCTGGAGTTGTTATGTTATTTTTCTGGTTTTTCATGCTTCAGTCGGGTGCAAACTCTTCGAGGCCAAGTCGCTCTTTAATGCCGGTTGGTTGGTTTTCTTTGCTGAGGTAATAGTTTCCAAGGGCCAGGCGGTCCATCTCGGTGCGCATAAAGCATTTGTAGGCATCGAGGGGGCTGCAGACGATGGGTTCGCCCCTGACATTAAACGAAGTGTTGACGATTACCCCACAGCCGGTTCGGGCCTCAAACGCTTTTATCAGCGAATGATATCGCGGGTTTGTTTCCAGGTGAACGCTCTGAATGCGAGCTGAGCCGTCGACATGGGTGATCGCCGGTATATCTGACTTAGGAATATTTAAAAGCTCGAGGCCGGTCAGTTTCTGCTCTGCTGTCGTGAGGTTCAGCATGCGGTTCTTCTGGACCTGAGCGGTCAGCAGCATATAGGGAGTGTCGGTATCAATCTCGAAGTAATCGTTCAACCGCTCACGCAGCACTGATGGGGCAAATGGCCTGAATGACTCACGAAACTTGATTTTGAGATTCATCAACTTCTGCATTTTCACCGAACGCGCATCTCCTATGATGCTGCGTGAGCCTAGAGCTCTGGGCCCGAATTCCATACGGCCTGAAAACCAGCCGATAACCTTTTCGTCAGCGAGGTCAGATGCTGCGGCCCTGAATAGATCGTTGTCACTCATGTAATCTGCCGGGATCGCAAATTGATCGAGAAACTCTTTTATCTGCTGATCAGAAAATGCCGGACCGAGATAACAGCCCTGCATGATGTCGCCGGCACATGAATGCCGACTTTGTCCGCAATGCTCGTGCCAGACTCCAAGGGCTGCTCCGAGGGCACCGCCCGCATCTCCGGCCGCAGGTTGTATCCAGATCGATCTGAATGGCCCTTCGCGCAATAGCCGGCCGTTAGCTACGCAATTGAGTGCAACCCCGCCAGCAAGACATAAATCGGCTTTGCCGGTTTCCTGGTGAAGGCTACGGGCCAGGCGCATGATAATTTCTTCGGTAACATCCTGAATCGAGCTGGCAAGATTCATTTCGCGTGAGGTGACCGGGGCATCGGCCTGGCGTGGCGGCCCGCCAAAAAGCTGGTCAAATGCTGCGCTGGTCATTGTAAGACCGGTGCAGTAATTGAAATACTTCATATTCAGCCGAAAGGTCCCATCAGTTTTCAGGTCGATGAGATTGTCGAGAATAGTTTGCCGGTAAACCGGCTTTCCGTATGGAGCAAGCCCCATCAGCTTGTATTCACCGCTGTTTACTTTAAAGCCGGTATAATAGGTAAATGCTGAATAAAGAAGACCCAGCGAATGGGGAAATCTGATTTCCCATAATTGCTTGAGACTGTTGTTATTGCCGGTCCAGGCAGTGGTTGTTGCCCATTCGCCAACGCCATCGAGACAGAGAATAGCAGCATCGTTGAAGGGTGAGGCAAAAAAGGCCGAGGCCGCGTGCGAACGGTGATGACTATAAAACAATGTGTTTTCGGGCATGCCGCCGAACTGCTCTGTCAAAATGCCTGCTATTTCTGATTTCATGAAAAGCTTCTCTTTAAGCCAGACAGGTATGGCGTGAAAGAAAGATTGCAGACCGGCAGGAGCAAAGCTCAAATAGGTTTTGAGCAGGCGCTCAAATTTGATGAAGGGCTTTTCGTAAAAGACGGCTGAGTTGACATCGGTGATGTTGATTTTCGCTTCATCCAGACAGTAGCGCACTGCATGGGCAGGAAAATCGCTGTCATGCTTGATGCGGGTGAAACGTTCTTCCTGGGCAGCCGCCACAATTCGGCCGTCTTTGATCAGGCAGGCGGCTGAATCGTGGTAATAAGCAGAGATTCCCAGGATATACATTTTGCACCAGTTGTTGAATTTGCCAAAGTGTACCAGATTTATCAATGGGTTTTCAATGCCCATGGTGCATATTCATGTGCAAAATTTTGCTGGCCGGAAAAAGCAGAGCGGGGGCACCACTTTCTGGTGCCCCCGCTCTGTCCGGCGCGGTTTAAAAGATTACATCAATAAATTTGGTCATCAGACCCTGGCGGTTGGCACGGCCAATTGCACCCTTGCCGTCGAACTTGATCTGCGCATCGGCAAGAAGCTTTGAGTTAACGCTGTTGCTGGCATCTACGTCTTTTGGTCTGGCTACCCCACGAACTCTCATGATTTGAGTTTCACGATTGACCATGATTGATCGACTGCCTTCGACAAGAAGATTGCCATTGGGCAGAACTTCGAGAACACTGGCGGTTATAGTGCCGGTCAGTTTGCCTGATCTGGTGGTGGTGCCGGTGCCGTCAAACTGGTTTGAGAACTGGTTGTTTCCGATAAACTTGTCGACAATGCCCTTAAAAAATGGAATCTTGGGCCCTGTTGATATTTCGGTCGAACTCTCTTTGTTGGTATTGGTGGTCGCTTTCGACTGGGCATTAGACTCTTCAGAAATGACTATGGTGATGATGTCGCCTGGCGAAAATTCTCGACCACCTTTGGTTGAATAAAGATCATTGCCCGACAACCAGAGGGATGCTGCGCCGGAAGGTGCTGCGGCCGTGATTACCAGCAATGCTATCAGCAGGGTTCTAATTCTGTGCATATTCAACGGTGCCTTTCTCGGTTACGACGCCTTTGATGCGACGTTTGTTCTGAAGATTGATCAGGGTGATTTCATCGCCCGGGTTGCCGCCACTCACTGCTTTTGCCGGAATTTT
>JAQUZA010000274.1 GCA_028691595.1 Candidatus Rifleibacteriota bacterium | reverse complement strand
GGTCGAAATAACCATTTTACTGTTTCCGGTTGCTGTTTTTTCGATACTTTCGAGGGTCTTGAAAAAAGCATAAAATTCGGCATCACGATTGTAAGCCTCAGCATAAATCGAAGCAGCCTTCGCATCAGCCTTACCCTTGATTTCAGTCGAGGTTTTAAAGGCTTCTGATCGAATGCGGCGCAGCTCCTTTTCCATCTCGCCAAGAATCTCAGCCTTGGTGCCTTCACCTTCAGAACGGTATTCGGCTGCAACTTTGTTGCGCTCAGAAATCATGCGCTCATAAACCTTTTCGAGAACTTTGTCTATGTAGTTGAGACGTTTAACCTGCACATCGATCAACTCGATGCCGTATTCGGGAGTGCTGGCACTGGCCTTCTCAAGAATGTCAGAAAGAATCTGTTCACGGTTGCGCCGACCTTTATTATCGAGAACCTCTTCTGCATAACCGCCAACCGGTGGCTGATAGGTTGAGCCCCGCACCAGATCGACAAGATAGTTACCTGAAATGGCATCACGAACCACTGAATCGATGATGTCATCGAGACGACTCTGCGCCCCGGCAACACTGGCGACCGTCATATAGAACCTGAGCGGATCTTTAATACGCCAACGGGCCGTCGTATCAACCCAGATGAATTTCTTTTCCTTGGTGGTAATCTGGTTTGGATCACCGTCCCATTTAAGAATGCGCTTCTCAAAGCGATGAACCTCTTCAATAAACGGTAGTTTAAAACCAAGACCGGCATAGCGCACTTCACCAACCGGCTTGCCAAACCTGGTTACGATCGCCTGCTGACCCTCTTCAACCACAAAAACACTGCCGGCAACGGCTACCAGTAATGCAATTAAAACGGCTATTTTAAAGAATCTGCTCATTTGGTATCTCCCTTCACGCCCGTGTCAAAAGACTGCAGCGGCAACAGGGGAAGCACTGAGCCCTTACCAGCCTGGTCATCGACGATTATCACGTCTTTCATTCTCGGCAGAACCTTTTCGAGTGTTTCGAGATAAAGCCGGCGACGGGTTACCTCTGGAAACTTCTTATACTCGTCAAGAACTGATATAAAGCGTGAAGCTTCACCCTGCGCCCGGTTGATACGCTCAAGAGCATAGCCCTCGGCCTCCTGAATCATCTGTTTGCCTTCGCCGCGGGCCCTGGGAACCTGCTGATTATATTGCTCGCGGGCTTGAAGAATAAGGCTTTCTTTCTGCTGTTCGGCCTCATTAACCCCGTTAAAGGCAGCTTTTACGCTTTCGGGGGGGTTAACATCCTGAAATTTGTAGGTAACGATTCTGATGCCAATTTCATAACTGTTAAGGGTTTTCTGAATCTCATCCTGTATCTTGGTGGCGAGCATAGCACGGTCAGTGGTCAAAACATCGGTAACGTTAGCATCGCCAACGATTTTTCGGGTCATGGCTTCTGATACGTCTCTCAGTGTGTCTACCGCATTATTGATGTTAAAAACGAATTTAAACGGATCTTCAATCTTGAACTGAACGATCCATTCGAGGTCACTGACATTCAGATCTCCGGTTAGAATGAGAGATTCATTGCTGAACCCCGATTTACTATAAGTACTTCTGCCACTGAAACCGCCAGTTCTGAAACCAAATTCCTCTTTCATAACCCTTTCGGTAGGTACCAGCAGAACCTTGTCGATACCGAATGGCAGCTTAAACTGCAGTCCGGCGCTGGTTATGCCGGAAAACTTGCCCAGCCTCAAAACGACACCCTTTTCTTCGGTGCCAACCGTGTAAAACGAGCCTAAGATGGCCGCCAGAACGATCAAAACCAGTATCAGCCGGCCAAAATAGCCGAATACTTTTCCCTGGTCAGGCAGTTTTACATACTGGCCGGCGGCGGTAATTACCGCGTCGACAATATCCTGACCATTTTTGTTGTTACCAAATTCCATTCTTTCCTCCAGAACTTCGAAATACAATCACCTGATTGTCACACAATTACAGCCATTCTGCCAGCATTAATACCACCACTCCCTGCCAGCGCCGCCCAAAACAAGTCGGGCACAGACAGAAGACGGTATTAGTAACCCGGCTGATAGCTGCACCTGACTTTAAACCAACATTTGTTTTACAGGAAGCAATGACCCTTTCAGATTCAAAATTTATCAAAGGCTGTTATCTTCGACAGCAAAGAAGTTATTTCCCGCAGCTGATCAACAAACCAGAACATCTGCCCTGTTGCATTCCTTGAAAATTGGCCAAAAGAGGGCAAAGTATGTTACCCTCATCAGACAATGGCTGAAGTTTTTATTTCCGCCAAATTTTAGTTCTGCATCGACCCCCTCTGTTCCAGATTCCCGGGGTCTTTACTCGAAAAGGAAACCATCTTGAAAAAAAATTATTCATTCGAAAAAAATAAACGGGAACAGGAAAAGAAAAAGAAAAAAGAAGCAAAACTGGAAAAACGCCAGAACCGCTCATCTGAACAGCCAGAACCAGGAACCGAAACCGAAAATCCTGAAACCGAAGAAACCCCTGAATAATTCTTCGCCAGCTCAAACCATGCCCGAACAAGAACAAACGACAATCCAGTCGTCTGTCACGGTTGTTCTTGCCGGTTGAGACTCCTTAAAACAGTCTTCACGCGCTTTCAACAAGAAGAGATAAAAGCATAATTATCACTTACAACGGCTTAGATCCCCGCTTGCGCGTGCATGACAATTGATGGCGCGGGGATGACGAGCGATGGCGCGTGCATGGTGCAATGATTGCCGGTTCTTGGCTCGTTATGTGACAAACCACCAGTAACCCTTCGGGAAATTGATATCTTCAGTTGCCCGAAGGGTTTTATTGTTTCTCAACCACCGACCGGCTTTTCTGTTATCATCTGAATCATATAACCTGACGAGAACCCTCAGCTTAAAATAAGCAGAACAGGAAAGTGAATTATGGCCGAAACAGACGCGCAGACAACCCGAAAAACATCTGGCAATCCATGGCTCTTTGTTCCATCGCTCTTTTTTCTTGAAGGGATTCCTTACTTCATTGTCAGCACGGTTTCGGTAACCATGTTCAAGCGACTTGGCATCTCCAACGCCGAGATTGGCCTTTGGACAAGCCTGATAACCTGGCCATGGATAATCAAAATGCTCTGGGGGCCGCTGGTTGAATCAACCTCCACCAAGCGCAAATGGATCGTTGGCACCCAGATTCTCGGTATTATCACAATGCTGTGCGTTTCGATGACCATAACCGCAGAGAATTTTCTTACCCCGACCCTGCTGGTATTAACGCTGCTGGCCTTTCTTTCAGCAACCCACGATATCGCCGCCGACGGTTTTTATCTGCTCGCACTTTCACCAGAAGACCAGGCCTATTTTGTAGGTATTCGTGGCACCGCCTACCGCCTGGCCAACGTTTTCTGCAATGGCGGGCTGATATATCTGGCCGGCACCTTCGAATCAGCACCCGGCGCTGAGATACCTCTTGCCTGGCGCAATGTGCTGATTATCGCCGCGCTGATTTATCTGTTTTTTGTGGTTATCGGTTATCTTGCCATGCCAAAACCGCCAAAAGACACAGACAGACGCGAATCGTTTCCCTTCAGGGCCGCTTTTGTCGAGTATTTTTCGCAGGCAAAACTGCCGATAATTCTTGGTTTCATTCTTCTCTACCGCTTCGGCGAGTCTATGGTCAGCAAAATGTCCAACCCGTTTCTCATCGATACCATCGAAAAGGGGGGGCTTGGCATGACCACCTCTGAAGTCGGCTTTATTACAGGCGTTGTCGGAGTTGTGGCCCTGACCCTGGGTGGCATTATCGGCGGCATGGTTATTTCGCGCTTCGGCATTAAAAGGTCGCTCTGGCCTATGGTGCTGGCGATGAACGTGCCAAACCTGCTGTATATATGGGCCGCCACCGTTCAACCCGATAAAATATGGGTCACTCTAATTGTCGGGTGTGACCAGTTCGGTTATGGTTTTGGCTTTGCGGCCTACATGGTTTATCTGATGTTCATAACTCAGGAATCGAAATACCCGACCGCACATTACGCCATTTCGACGGGTCTAATGGCGCTAGGGGCTATGACCGCAGGCATTGCCAGTGGTTACGTTCAGCAGAACACCGGGTATGCCGGGTTCTTCATGACAACCCTTGTCTTCGCAGCGCCCGGCATAATTCTGCTGCCATTTCTGCCCCTTGAAAAAGAAGACCTGCATATTGCCCCGGTCGATATCGACTGAAACAATAATCAGAATAATGCAAAACTGCGGGCTGTCACTTTTGTGTGACAACCCGCAGTTTTTTTGCGAATTTAAAGAAAACTCTTACTGACCGGCGTTCATGGTCTTGGGAGTAATGGTCTTCATGGTTTCTTCATAAACTTTCTGAAAACGGGTGTTGAACTTTTCGATGTTGGCTTTGAAAATGGTGTTCAGTTCTTCGTTAGCTTTGGTGGTGTTGTTGTGGATTTCGTGCATGATTTCAACGTTGCGGTTCATATGATCGAAGAAAAGTTCCATGTTCTTTCTGGTGTAGCCGCTCTGCTGTTCCATGGTGGCATTCCAGAATTTGTTCATAACCTGGAAATTTTCGTTCATAAGCTGAGCATATTCGTTTGAAAATTCGGTCCATTTGTTCATGTTGCTGTTCATTTTAAAACTCCTGTTAAGGTATTGATTTCGAGATTTTGCTTTAGTTACATTGCTGCGTCGCAAAACTAATATGCCATTTTTGCTGCAATGTGTCAAGAAAATTTTAAAAGTTTTTTCTTGAGACCTTAAACACTTGAGTTTTAGCGGCTTTTCGAGTTGCTGAGATGCAATATTTGCCAACAACTTTTTTAATCTTGCGATTGCGTGGGCATCGCAGCAATAATTTACAAGTCATCCAGGCAGGCAAACGGCAGGTTTCCGCTTGCACCCTTCTGTGGTGTAAACGCGCGAATGACGGGAAGCTATGCAATTCAAGCGCGACAGATGACTAGTTTCTTTGTCAAACTTGAATCTGTAGTAATTCCGTCATTCCCGCGCAAGCGGGAATCTTATCTCTAACGGCTTAGATTCTTGCTTTCATATGTGACAGACCA
>JAQUZA010000273.1 GCA_028691595.1 Candidatus Rifleibacteriota bacterium | reverse complement strand
ACCTTTCAGGCAGTATTTCGATCATACAGACCCTTGACGAAGTTGAAACAGAGCGGGCAGCGCGCTGGCCAACCGGAGTCGACATCTTTGATGAACTTATCGGCGGCGGCCTGGTGCCAGGCGGCATAACTCTGATCGGTGGTGAACCCGGGGTTGGCAAATCGACCTTCATGCTGCAGCTTGTTTCGCGGCTGGGAGTAAATATTAAACCTCTGGCATATATTTCGGGTGAAGAATCGGCGACCCAGATAAAGCTTCGCGCTGAACGCCTGCGGGTTGGCAATGGCAGCGACATAATTCTGGTAGCTGAGCAGAATCTCGATTCAGCCCTTAACGGGTTGGCTTCATTTTTGCCGCGCCTGCTGGTTGTCGATTCTATTCAGACCGTTTATACCACGCAAATGGATGCCACACCCGGTTCGGTCACCCAGATTCGCGAGTGTGCCGCCATTCTGACCAAATATGGCAAAGATCGCGGTCTGCCGGTTTTTATCATCGGTCATGTAACCAAAGACGGCGCAATTGCCGGCCCGAAAATACTCGAGCACATCGTCGATACCGTGCTGTATTTTGAAGGCGACGTTAATTCAAACTTCAGATTGCTGCGTGTTTTCAAAAACCGATACGGCGCAACCGGTGAAGTTGCTGTATTTCAGATGACCGACAAAGGGCTCAGCCCGGTTATCAACCCTTCTGATCTTTTCATCAGTCGCAAGCGCAGTGACGCGCCTGGCGTGGTTGTGGTGCCGCTGATGCAGGGAACCCGCTGCATTCTTACTGAAATTCAGACACTTGTAACCCAGTCGTTTCTTCCCATGCCCAGAAGGGTTGTTTCTGGTCTTGACTCCAACCGGCTAAGCCTGGTGATAGCTGTCTTAGAAAAGCACGCGAATCTCAAATTTTATAACCGCGATGTTTTCGCCAATGTCGCCGGAGGTCTCAAACTTACCGAACCTGGCGGCGACCTTGGTCTGGCAATGGCCATGGCCGGCAGCCTTAACGATCAACCCTTTCCGCATGATATTCTGCCAATTGGCGAAGTTACCCTGGCCGGCGAAATCAGGCCGGTTACCCAGATTGCCAGGCGCATTGCCGAGGGACGCCGCTTTGGCTTTAAAAGATTTGTCTTATCGGGCAGCTGCGACCTGCCCGAAGACAATGGAATCATCAAGGTTAATTCACTTAGAGAAGCTATTAAAGCAGTTTTTGCTTAATAAACTGGCGTTTAATGCCCAAATGCTATATTATTTTATATTACACCCTGGAGGTGCAGATTGAAAAAAGCCGATACCGTAACCTTTAAAGTTGACCCCAACCTTCTCGAGATTCTGCAGACGATGCCGAATCGTTCTGAATTTATCAGATCAGCGATTTTACATGCTCTCGATCATGTCTGCCCATTGTGTAGTGGTGCCGGAGTTCTTTCACCTGCCCAGAAAAAGTGCTGGGACAAATTTGCCGAAAAGCACGAGATTAAAAAATGTTCAGAAACCGATCAGATTATGCTTCTGTGCAACGTCGAATCAAATTAGAACAGTCTTTTAATCTGAACAGCCCGCAAAATGCGCGCAGGCTAACCACGGAACCAACAGTGATGAACAAGCAGCTGGCAAATGTTTTCAGGGTATTACTTCTGTTTTTTGCCCTGCAGATTTCTGCTATGGCCGCAGACACGCCCAAAATAAGCATTTTTACCAGTATTCTGCCGCAAAAATTCTTTGTCGAGCAGTTGGCCGGCGATCTTGCAGAAGTAGAAGTCATGGTTGGCCCCGATATGTCACCGCACACTTATGAGCCTCTTCCCCAGCAGATGAGCCGACTTTCACGCGCCCGACTGTTTTTTACCATCGGGGTGCCATTCGAAAAGGCCATTGAAAAAAGGCTGAAGGCAGTCTGCCCCAACCTGAGCTTTGTCGCAACCAACCTGGGTGTAGAGTATCACCAGATGGAAAGCTTTGCCGAAACGCATGTGCATTCTGAAGACTGCTCACACCCGACCGGTCAACCAGACCCGCATATATGGCTTGACCCATACCAGGTAATGATTCAGGCCGATAACATCGCTGCGGCTCTCAAAGAGGTTTTGCCCGATCAGACAGGTGCAATCGACGAGCGCCTCACCAGCTTTAAAACCAGGTTGAATGAACTCAACGAAGAGCTCTCACAGGCTCTTTTGCCGGTAAAAGGCCAGACAATGCTGGTGTTTCACCCGGCATTCGGCTACTTTGCCAGAAGATTCAACCTTAAACAGCAGGCTGTCGAAATTGAAGGCAAAGAACCGGGCCCTCGCCAGCTTGTAGAACTGATTCGAAAGTGCCGGGCCGAAAATATCCGCGTAATTTTTGTGCAAAAGCAGTTTCCGGTAAACTCTGCCCGCACCATAGCCGAAGCAATCGATGGCGCAGTTGTACAGATCGACCCCCTGGCCGAAGACTATTTCGCTAACCTGAGAACGATCGCTAAAAATGTTTCCGAGGCTCTAATTAAAAAATGAGCCAGAACGCGATCTTAAAGTTGACCGATGTAAACTTTGCCTACGAAAATACAGACCTGGTACTCGAAAACATCAACCTCGAAATCGAAAATGGCGAATTTGCCTGCATTGTCGGGCCTAACGGCGGTGGCAAAACCACACTTTTAAAATTGATGCTGGGCCTGCTGAAGCCGACCTCAGGTAGCATCGAAGTTCTTGGTGGAAAGCCCGCTGACAGGCGTGCTCATATTGGTTATGTTCCGCAATTTTCCAAATTTGACGCAAGCTTCCCGGTCAGCGTTCTCGACGTTGTTCTGATGGGGTGCCTGCAGGCAGATCTTTTCTGGGGCAGATACCCCAAAGGCATGATCGAGAAGGCCCACGCGGCGCTTGGCACTGTTGGCCTGCCCGATCTGGCCATGAAGGGTTTCGCAGGTCTTTCAGGGGGCCAGAAGCAACGGGCGCTTATCGCCAGGGCTCTGATGTCAGATCCAAAAATACTGCTGCTTGACGAACCCACGGCAAGTGTTGACGTTCATGGCACCGAGCAGTTTTATCGCCTCTTTTCTGAAATGAACGAAAAATTTACCATTATGATGGTTTCACACGACATTGGTTTTGTTTCAACCCGTGTAAAAAGTGTTATCTGCGTAAGAAAAACTCTGCAGATTCACCCCGTATCTGAACTGACTGGCGATTCTCTACGCAGCATGTACGGGATCGATGTTCACATGATCAGACATGATCATCGCTGCACAGAGAAGGGGCATGTATGTCCGCATTCATAAAAGATCTTATTGAACTGCCATTTTTGCAGAATGCTTTTCTTGCAGGCATTTTATGCAGCATAGCCAGCGGCATTGTCGGCACCTATGTGGTTTTACGGCGTATCACCTACATTGCTGCGGCAATCTCACATTGTATTCTTGGTGGCCTGGGTGCGGCCCGTTACTTGTCGGTCGTCTATGACCTGCCATGGCTAAGACCGGTTTATGGGGCCATTTTAACCGCTCTGGCTGCCGCTCTTACTATTGGCATAATCAGCCTCAAAGCCAAAGAACGCGAAGATACTGTAATCAGCGCACTATGGGCCGTGGGCATGGCAACGGGTGTACTTTTCATTTTTAAAACCCCGGGCTACAACGAAGATCTCATGAGTTACCTCTTTGGTAATATTTTGATGGTTTCGCGCGAAGATCTTTATCTCATCGGCATTCTAGACATTATTGTCATAGCGTTAACGTTAACGTTCTACAATCAGACAGTGGCGGTATGCTTCGACGAAGAATTTGCACGCACCCGCGGCATGGCTGTAGAGTTCTACTACCTGCTGCTTCTGTGTTTAACTGCTATGACGGTGGTTTTAACCGTTTCTGTAGTTGGTATAATAATGGTAATTGCCCTTCTCAGTCTGCCGGTGGCCATTGCTTCGCGATTTTTTGACCGGGTCTGGAAAATCATGGCCGGGTCTGTATTTCTCGGCATGTTTTTTACCCTGACCGGTCTTGCTGTCAGTTACACGCCCAATCTTCCATCGGGTGCCGTCACTATTGTACTTGCCGGTGGTTCGTATATGCTGACTCTGCTTTTTTCGGCTCTCAAAAAACCAACAGCCAAAACTGCCGCCTGACCATTGATTTAATCATAACTTCATGTTATCCTGCCTTGCCCTCAGGAGAACACCCCCATGATTTTTCAACTTTTAAGGTCTCTGCTTGTGTTGACCGGCACTATCGTTGGTGTCGCGGTAGGTTACGCCACCGCAACTGAATACACAAGTCTGATCGAACTTGAAAACCCTGAGTTAACCCTTGCGGCACTGCTTGGTTTTATAGGTTACCTTTTCTGCTCGATGGCCGGCCGCGAGCTTCACCTGTGGCTCGAAGGGCAAATAGAGCACACCAACAGTTATGAACTGGCCTGGGGCGCGGTTGGTCTGCTAATGGGCCTGGTCAGCGCCAACCTTCTGTTTTTCCCGGTGTATTTCATTATGTACAAAGGACTAGGCGAAGTAAAGGTCGACAACAAGTATCTGGCCAGCCTTGTGCCACTTTTCAATCTTGTGGTGCCATTTACTTTCAACCTGCTCTTCGCCTACCTGGGGGTTAAAATAATTCTCAGATACCGCAGTTATCAATCCAAGATCAATGCCGAAGGTGTAACTGCACGTTCAAAAATCATCGATACCAGTGCCATCATTGACGGGCGATTCGCAGACCTTTTCAAGCTCGGCTTTCTGGAAGGCAACATTCTGGTACCGCGCTTCGTCGTGAACGAATTGCAGTTTCTCGCTGACTCGAACGACGACATCAAGCGCAACAAGGGCCGCAAAGGCCTGCAGACTCTCAATCAATTGAAGGCCGATTTCCCCGACCATATCGTGATCGCCGAGCAGGACTTCGCTGACATCAGCGAAGTTGATGCAAAACTCGTCAGACTGGCCGTTGAACTGAAAGCGGTCATGATCACTCAGGATTACAATCTCAAAAAGGTTGCTGAGCTCGATCGGGTGAAGGTTCTCAATTTGAATGATCTTGTAAATGCTCTCAAGCCAATCTTCATAAGTGGTGAAGACATTGAGGTCAAAATTGTAAAGAAG
>JAQUZA010000272.1 GCA_028691595.1 Candidatus Rifleibacteriota bacterium | reverse complement strand
AGCCTCGACCAAGAAGAGGAATCATCTCGGCAAAAAAACCGGCGTTCTGCTGTTCGAACTTTTTGATCTGATGAAGAGTCTGCAGGTTTATACCGGTTGAGTAATCATCAAAGGCATTGATGATTATTAATGTCCAGGCCAATACCGATGCTTCTTGCCACAGCACGATTTTTGCTGAGATCTGAGACAACATCACTGTGCCCGGTTTTGTTCTTAACCCAGCGCCAGTATGACTGAAAGCCCTCACCCGCCACTTCGGGGTTGTTCCAGCAGGGGGGTGGAGCCGTGAACTCCATGAAATCAAGAACCGGATTATTATCTACCCAGTTCTGAGCCGATTCAGCCATGTTCGTCAGACGCATAAAACCAATGATCAGATTGGTCGACTGCGACATCAATCTTGATCTGAAAACGAAAGAAAACCCGAGAGACGTAAACTTAACAATGGTTTTAACAACGTCAGACACATCAGCGAGAATAGTACTGTTCTCGCGCAGCATCTTCATGGCTTCATAAAAACTGAACACATCGCTGGCCCCGTCGTCCATCAGCAGATATGTTGAATTCAGCATCATCATCCATTCACCCCAGGCGCGGGCTTCGGCATCATCGCGAGTTTGACCGCGCAGCCGCAGCACCTGCTGCAGATAATCAGCCGGGGCAACAACCTCTTCAAGGCTGACAAGACCGTCTACCTGTTCGGAATTAACAGCCGGCCCTGGCAGTTCAGCAGCCTTGAGCATCGGCACAAACATCGGTTCAACAGCCAGCAGCAGAGCAAGAAGCATTACAACGAAGCGGTTGCCCTTTTTTCGGTTCATCGTGTGTACTCCTTAATTATCTCTTCATTGTAACCGGCTGGCTGAAAAACCGCTACTCCCCGGCGGCTGACAGCTGATAATCAAAGTTCCAGAGTCTGTCGATGTTGTCAAATGCCAGCACTCCAAGATTTCTTGGAAACAGCACCACAAGACTCTTCTGATGCAAAGCAATGCGGGCATGCGAAGTTTCAATAAATCTGAAAGCACGCTTTGCCCCAAGAAACCCTACCCCTGACGCCCCGGCGTAAAACAGCCCAATACCGGCACGATATGCCAGTTCTCTGACCTCTTCGTCGGGTTGAGCCGGAATAACAGTTAATTTGCTATCAGCAATATTCAGCATGACGACAAGTTTACCCAGGGCAATGAATGCTTTGGTATCATCGCCGGCAACTGCAGTTACAGCATCACCCGTTTCAAAAATTTTGTGGTAATTTCGCAGTTCCAGTTTTCCGCCTGCTGAAACCGCCTCTGGTTTAAGCAGGTATATCGAAGTCTTCTTTGTACCGGCATCTTCTGAAACCAGAAAAACACAGTTACCTGAAGCACCATACACGCGGCTGTAATAGGAAGGCAGGTCACATATTGGCTGAAAAGGCATGACAGGATAACCCTGACCGTCAAATTCTTCTTTGCCGGAGTTAGCGATGAATCCAATGGTTCTAACGGTCGTGAGCAGCATCAGCCCATTATCGAGAAAAACGAAATCCTGAAAAGGTTCAGAAGGAACAGCAGTCACCTGACGCACAGGATTGAGCAACCGGCGGTTCTCCAGGCCAATCCAGGGAATTCCCCGGGGATCAACAGAAAATTTGATATTGGCGATAGTATGCTTTTTTATCGGCTTTTCAAGAGTTACCGGTGGTATCAGCCAGCGCCATGTAATGCCGCTGCCGGCCGGCAAAACCAGATTAGAATCAGACATCGGGTCAATAAAAGTTTCTGCCGGCAAAGTTACCAGCACCAGAAGAAACAATATCATCAACAAAAAGGGTCGAACCATTTTCGCATTAACCGGAAGCATAGCTTTATCCTCGCGTGCCATGTTTTTCACAAAGAATTTTTCAGGCCACAGATTATTCGCCATTGTGCCCTCCGACAAATTCCATAACTGTTTTCTGGCCGGCAGTCATTTCAGTTTTGACCTGCAGCCAGAATTCTCTGGTATTGAAGTCTTTGCCAACTGCACCCATAGCTTTAATCATAAAGTCATCAAGGGCTCTAAATACGGTTGACGCATACATGCGACCGCCCTCAACCGCCATACCCGCCCTTGGCGAAGATAAACGGCCAACCAGAAAATCGAGAACCTCTTTGCCGGCTTCGGGAATGTCACCACGACTTATCGCAGCGCTCACTTTGGCAGCGCCCAGGTATTTTTCAAGACTGTCGGAAGCATTATCACCAAGGTTTTCGGCCACTTCACCTGCGGCCTGTTCAGCCAGCTGCTGAAATTTTTCTTTATTGTATTTTTTCAGCAAATCAAGGCTGCGGTTAGAACCTGCTGCCAGATTTGCTTTTATCTGCGCCAGCTGGTCTGCAAGCTTTGCGGCAGTTTGAGAATCTTCAAAGTCGAGCGGAGGAACATTTATCTTGATGCGACTGCGTTCGATGGCCGTCAGATTTTCATTAACAACAGCCTTGGCCCAGAGCGCCCGACAAACATCATGAAGCTGCTCCAGCAGTTGTTTTTCCTGGGGTGTCAGATTGCCCTTTTTCAAGAGAGTGGCCATTCTGAACTGATTTTCGGCAAGTGCTGTGGCCTCAGTTCCAGCCGGAACCTTTGCCGTGGGAGGCCGCAGGCTGGGCGGTGTTGCCCGTGGTTGACGTGGCGGTGGCACAAAACCGCGAACTTTTGCTGCTTCAGCCTTACGCCGTTGCTTTTCCTCCCATTCCCGGTCTTCACGGGCATCTTTTCGTCTTTTTGCGGCTTCCTTGCGTTTTCTGGCTCTTTCTTCACGGGCCTTCTGGCGTTTTTCACGCTGCTGCTGTTCGTAAACAGGGTCGACCTGAGGGTTCCAGAAGTTGCTCCAGAAATTATTCAGCGGAGTATTTTCATTGCCGCTGTTGCTGCTGTCGTCTTCGTAAACAGGGGTCGGTTCGGGAACGTCGGGGACACTCGGAACCGAACCACCTGCGGCATCGATAAGCTGGTCATAAGCACCAGCATGCACGACGCACGGTGCCAACCCTGACCACAACAATGCTACGAGCGAAACAAAACACAACCGCTGCCATCGCATATTTTTTCTCCTGCAGATTCCAGAATCTTTAAAAAATTCAGTCAGTCATGCCTGCCTACAGAGCAAACCGGCGAAACTTGGCGCGTCGGCCTTCAACTGCGGCACTACCAAGTTTTTTCAGATACATGCTTTCGTAATCTTCGAAGTTGCCTTCGAACCAGCTGACTTTGGCATTGCCTTCAAATACCAGCAGATGCGTACAAATGCGGTTCAAAAAGAAACGGTCATGGCTGATCACCAGTGCGCAGCCGGCAAAATCAGAGATAGCATCTTCAAGAAGTCGCAAAGTGCCAACATCAAGGTCGTTGGTCGGTTCGTCGAGCATCAACAGGTTGCCGCCCGACTTAACAATCTTGGCCAGATGAACGCGGTTGCGCTCACCACCAGAAAGTTCACCAACTTTTTTCTGCTGATCTGAACCCTTGAAGCCAAAGCGGCCACAATAAGCCCGTGATGGAATCTTCATCTTGCCGAACTGAACATCGTCAAGCCCATCGCTGATCTCGTCAAATACGGTTTTTTCGCCCGTAAGCAGTTCGCGGTGCTGATCGACCCAGGCGGTTTTAACGGTCGGGCCAACGACAACTTCGCCGCTTTCAGGCTTTTCAACACCGGCAATCATACGAAACATCGTGGTTTTGCCGGCACCGTTCGGCCCGATGATACCGACAACCGCGCCCTTGGGCAGCGAAAAACTTATGTTATCCATAAGTCTGTTGCCGTCATAAGCCTTGCTGACCCCCTTGAATTCAACAACCAGATCACCCAGATGTTCGGCCGGAGCAATCTGAATGACGGTTTCATCGCCACGGTCAGCGCTCTTTTCGCGGGCGACAAGGTCTTCAAAGTGTGCCAGGCGTTCACGCTGCAGCTCGTGACGATCGCCGGTATTCATGCGTATCCACTTCAACTCACGCTCAAGAGAGCGGCGGCGGGCTGATTCTTTCTTTTCAGAGGCGGCGAGAATCTGGAGTTTCTGAGCCAGCCAGGAACTGTAATTGCCCTCAAAGGGTATTCCGTGGCCGTCTTCGAGTTCGAGAATCCATTTGGTGATATTGTCAAGGAAATAGCGGTCATGCGTTGAAATGATGACGGTGCCCGGGTAATCTTTGAGATAATTTTCGAGCCAGGCAACTGTCTGAGCGTCGAGATGGTTGGTAGGTTCATCGAGAAGCAGCAGATCAGGCTGTTCGAGCAGGGCACGGCACAGGGCAACGCGGCGCTTTTCCCCACCCGAAAGGTTATCGACCAGCATATCGTCAGCCGGCAGAACCAGGGCATTGGCAGCCACATTCAGCCTTGTATCTATTTCCCAGCCGCCGGCCGCATCGATTTTGTCCTGTAGTTGAGCCATCTTTTCCATGGCTTTATCCATGGCATCAGGGTCCATGTCGCCCATGGCGGCAGAAATATCTTCGTATTCCTTGATCATTGCCAGAGTCCCGGCAAAAGCTGCTTCAATATTCTGACGCACGGTTTTGCCCTCTTCAAGCTTTGGTTCCTGGGGCACGAAGCCCACGCGGTAACCCTTGGTCAGGTCGGCCTGACCGCGAAATTCTTTGTCGATTCCGGCCATGATGCGCAGCACAGTACTTTTACCGGCACCGTTGGCACCGACAATACCGATTTTGGCACCCGGAAAAAAGCAGAGATTAATGTCTTTGAGAACCTGTCTCGAGCCATAAAACTTATTGAGACCCAGCATTGTGAAAATATATTTTTCAGCCATAAACCCTCATTTCGTTGTTGCAATAATGCCACGATTCTACCTGAAATCGTTTATTTAAGCAACACAGGCAAAAAAAACGGGCAGCTGTAAACAACTGCCCATCTGTCATGCCCCGTCGGGTCTAAATGGCTAACCATCAGCGCTGCCGCAATAAATTGCGCCAGGCAGATCAGAATTCTATATCGGCCACCTTGAATGTTTCTTTGCGATCGGTCAGACGCAAAGTTACCGAGCGACGTTTTTCGTCATCACGACCGAAATTGGTAAAAATATCAACCTGCAAAG
>JAQUZA010000271.1 GCA_028691595.1 Candidatus Rifleibacteriota bacterium | reverse complement strand
CGGGGTAATCTTTGAAAAGCTTTCGATGCATAAAGACGCTTTTGACGCGATAGAACGTTCCTACAAGCTCGGCCGGAAGGATTCTGTAACCCTTACGAGGCTGGGCAGGCTTGCTGAGGTGACCGGAAATTATACCAAGGGTGAAGAGTATCTGCGTAAGGCTCTTGAAGTCAGCCCGCACCGGGTTGATCTGAGAATCCGTTACGCAAAATGCCTTGAAGCCAATGGTAATGCCGGTCAGGCAATTGCAGAGCTGGAAAAAATTTCCCGGGCGGGTGGCGATTCCTATGCTCTCAAGCGCAGAGCAGAACTTGAAATTAACAGAATTAAGTCAGCAAAATAAGGTTGAATAATGCCAGAATCATCATTTGATGCCATAGCTCAAGAATTGGCGAGTTTTCGCAGTAATCTCGAAAGTATAAAAAAAATAGTGGCGCAGCTTCAGAGTCCCTCTGACAGTCGTGCCGTTGTCACTGACAAGATCGATGATCTTGAAAATATTATTCTCGCCGTTTCGTCATTGAATCCGCGGATTGCGCCCATGGCCAAAATGGCCTTTGATAACCTGCGCGAAGCTATTCTTGAAGACCCAAGGCTGAGCCCCGAGAATGCAATGCAGATGTTTGAACGCCTGTCTGCGCAGGCAGAAAATATTGTCAGAAGAGTAAACGGCATGTTGAGCGCCTGCAGCGAGAACAGGGCAGGCGGCAGTCAAACCGATGGCATCATTCGTGCGCAGGAAGAAGAGCGCAAAAGAATTTCCCGTGAGATTCATGACGGGCCAGCTCAGACTTTGGCCAGTCTTACCATGCGTATCGATTATTGTATCGAACAGCACGGTTCTGATAGTGTTCTGGTTGAAGAACTGCTCGATCTAAAAGATTCTGTTATCAGAAGCCTGAAAGATATAAGAAGGTTTATTTTCGACCTGAGACCAATGGCGCTCGATGATCTCGGGTTGATACCGACTCTTGAGCAGTTCATCAGCGGCTTCAAGGCAAGAACGGGTGTTTCTGTTTATGTTGAAGTCGAGGGTGAACGGGTTAAGATTGGCGGTGACCGCGAGTTGGCCGTATTCAGAGTCATACAGGAGGCGGCCAACAATTCGGTCAGGCATGCAGAGGCCACTTCAGTGCATATTTTTCTTAATTATGACAGCGCAAAAGATCGCCTGGCAGTTGTGGTGAAGGACGATGGTCGTGGATTTGATGTCTCAGAAACAAGAAAGAAATACGGCACCCTTAAAAAGCTCGGGTTGATAAGCATGGAAGAAAGGGTTCGCTTTGCCGGTGGAGAGTTTCATATCGTTTCAGACCCGGGAACGGGGACGGTTGTGTCTTTCTGGATTCCGGTCTAGCAGAGGATTTTTATGTTTCCAACCAGTCTTCAGGGTAGATTTGTCTTTTTGTTTGTTGCCCTGATTTTTATTACCAACGCATTTCTCGCCGTTGCGGGTTTCTCGCGCGAACGCCTCGCCCTTGCCGATGAATCAATGAACGCCGCAGTCTCAGTGGGAAGAGCCTTGCAGCAGCCTGCGAAAAGGTTTCTGCTCAGCGGTGATGTCGAAGCGCTCGATAATATTTTTGCGAGCCGGTCTGGTGTCATGGCAGAACTGAAACTGACTTTATATGACCGAAACTGGTGGAAACTTTGGGGCGACGAGGCCCGGATACCCCCGGGCGGGTTTCCTGATATTCAGGGGCTGGTTTCTATGGAAAGCCACTCCGGCCCCGGCCAGACATACCGGGAACTGTTTTTTCCGATAAGCAATGAAGATGGTGTTGCCGGGGCAGTCGGGGTAGGGGTTCCGGCGGTCTGGCAGGAAAAATCAAGCGAAAGTGCCGGTGATTTTGCTTTGTTAATGCTTATCAGCATGTTTCTCGGTATTCTTGTCGCTATCTTTGCTTCGAGAAGCATTCTGGTGCCTCTCAATGATCTGATGAATGGAATTGAGGAATTTGGCAACGGCGACTATTCCGTCAGGGTAGGTGCCAGCGGTTCCGGCGAGCTGAAAAGTCTTGGTGAATCCTTTAACAAAATGGCCTTGACGGTTCAGGAGACTTTTAAGGAGAACCAGGTAAGAAACAGGGCCAACGATGAAAAGCTCCAGGAATTATGGGAAATTTATGAATTGATGCGCAAGGTCACTCTGAACGTAGAATTCAGTGAAATTCTCGAAAAGTTTCTTGAAAAGGCGCAAACCCTTTCTTTCAGTTCATACGGCGAAATCATTCTGCAGAACCGGCGTAATCTTCGTTTTGAAGGTGTAGTAAGCGTTCATAATGACAATGTAATCAACAAGTCACAGCTCGAAAATATAGTTAATAACTGCTTTATCAACAAGATTGTCTCTGAAGGCCAGGATGACGGGGTTTCGGTGATCTGTATTCCTTTGCTTTCCGGTAACAGGATCAACGGGGTTATGTTGCTCGCAAAAAATGATTCAGGTGGCTATTCTGAAGGGGTTCGCCGATTTCTTGAAACAATTGCCCCTGTTCTTGCATCGATAATCGAAAATGCCTGCCTTTATGAAGAGCTCTCAGACTGGAACCAACGCATGAAGAACATCCTGGCCAGTGTTTCTCAGGGGCTGGCGGCGGTTGATTACAAAAACAGGTTTCTGGTGGCCAATGAACGCCTTAGCGAAATTTTTGCAGTTAAGGATTTTAATTTTAAAAAAGAAGGTTTGCGCGACTTTCTGGCCGAAATGAGCGATCAGGAATTTGCAGCTGCGCTTATTGCAGATATTGCCAACTTCAATCAGCGGGCTATTGAGAGCGAAAAGCATCTGGCGAAAGTGGCAAAAACTCTGCCCTACAAACAGGGTGAAAGCATCCGCCAGATTTCAGTACAGCTGTTTCCTCTTCAGCAGGGCGAATTGGTAAAGGGTTGCGTTATTGTGGCTGAAGACGTGACCGACCAGAAAATGGTCGAGCATCAGATGCTCGAAACAGAGAAGTGGGCCGTTCTTGGTCGATTAGCCGCATCAGTAGCCCATGAGATCAGAAACCCCCTGGTTGCCATTCGCAGCCTCATCGAAATAATTGGCGAGGAGGTTCAGGGAGAACTTAAAGAGCATGCCAGCGTTATTCTTGGTGAGGTCTTGCGCTTAAACAGGGTGGTTGCAGAACTTTTGAGTCTGGTCAGACCTGAAACGGCGACTTTGAAAAATTGTAATCTTATTGAACTGGTTGATGAACTGATGCTTTTGCTTCGTTACGAGGCGGCAAGAAACGAGATAAGGCTCAGCCGTAATTTTGCTGTCAACCCCTGCAATGTCTCAATAGATCCAGAAAAGATTAAGCAGGCTATTTTGAATCTTGTTTTAAATGCCTTTCAGGCGGTAGGCAAGGGAGGAAATGTTGAACTCGGGGTATCCAGAGCTGATGGCTTTGCTGTTATCTCGGTTTCCAACAACGGCCCTGAGATCGATGATACACTGAAAGGCAAGATCTTTGAACCATTCTTCACTACCCGTTCAAATGGAACCGGTCTGGGGCTTGCGATTACACGCAAAATCGCTGAGCTCCACTCAGGGCGGATTGAGTTAGACTCACAGCCTGGTAAAACTGAATTCAGATTTTTTGTCCCCGACGGAGTTAAAAATGACCAAGATACAGCATCGTAAGGGAAAAGTTCCCAGAATTCTCATCGTTGATGATGAAGAATCGGTATTATATACGCTGGAAGCTGTTCTTAAGCCTGAAGGATATGTGGTTAGCAAAGCCAGAAGCGCAGAAGAAGCTCTGGTAATGTCTCAGAACAACTTATTCGACCTGGTAATAACCGATTTGACCATGCCCGGGGATTCAGGAATGGTTCTGCTTGATAAATTGCTCATTGAAAGGCCTGAAGCTCTGGTGATTATCATTACCGCCTATGGTTCAGAAGCCGTTGCCGTTGAAGCGATGAAGCGTGGAGCCTATGATTATCTGCCCAAGCCTTTTTCAAATGATGAACTGCGCCTGACTGTGCGCAGAGCTCTCGAGAAGTGCTTTTTGCGCATCGAAAACCAGCAGCTGAAAGAGCAGTTGCATCAACGTGCCGGAATGGCTGCTTTGATTGGTTCAAGCGAATGCATGCAGAGGGTTTACGATCTGGTAGAGAGGGTTGGCCCGAACGATGTTACTGTGCTCATCACCGGGGAATCCGGCACCGGCAAAGAACTGGTGGCAAACGCATTGCATAGCCTGAGCCCCAGAAAAAACAGACCCTTTATAAGAGTTAATTGTGCGGCTTTACCTGAAAACCTTATCGAAAGTGAACTTTTCGGTTATGAGCGCGGGGCATTTACCGGCGCGGTTAACAGGAGACTTGGTAAGTTCGAAATCGCTGATTCGGGTACGATTTTTCTCGATGAAATCGGCGAAATGACAATGGCAACTCAGACCAAGCTGCTTAGAATTCTTCAGGAACGTGAATTTGAACGAATCGGTGGCAACCAGACTATTCCCGTTGATACAAGGGTCATTACGGCCACAAATAAGGATTTATTGCAGGGCATTACTGACGGGTCATTCAGAGAAGATCTCTTTTATCGTTTGAATGTCATTAACATTCATCTGCCGCCGTTACGCGACCGCCTGGGCGATATACCAGCTCTGGTAGAATCATTTGCCCACAAATATTGCGACAAGCTCAACCGCAAGGAGCATCAATTCTCAGATCAATTCATGGGCAGGTTAATGCAATACAGTTGGCCGGGCAACGTCAGAGAGTTACAGAACCTGATCGAAAAAGTCATCATTCTCGAAGACGAGAGTGTTTTTCAGAACGATTCCAACCGTTTTCATCTCAGATCCAAACTTGAAAATGAAAAGTTCATTGAAGAAGGCATGCTGGCTATGCAGTATAAAGAGGCCAAGGATATTCTTATAAAAACCTTTGAAAGAAAGTATTTCGAAGGTTTGCTCGAAAAATCTGCCGGGAATATCTCTGAAGCTGCCCGTATGGCAGGTATGCACAGAAAAAATCTGTATTTGAAGCTCAAAGAGCTGAATATGGCCAGATCAGGTATGGAAGACTAGTCCTCTGTCACATATGAAAGCAAGAATAGACATCAATTCTGTCATCCCCGCGAAAGCGGGG
>JAQUZA010000270.1 GCA_028691595.1 Candidatus Rifleibacteriota bacterium | reverse complement strand
GAAGCTTGCTGGCAGAATTGTTGCCAAACGCGACCAGGGTAAGACTGCGTTCATCCATATCAATGATCAGGCCGGGAAAATTCAGGTTTATATTCGCAAAGACGTTGTCGGTGAAGAAAACTTTTCACTGTTGAAGCGCCTTTATGCCGGCGACATCATCGGCATCGAGGGCCCGGCCTTCAGAACCAAAACGGGCGAGATCTCGATTCGTGCAGAAAAAATCATCATTCTGTCGAAGTCAATTAATCCCCCGCCCGAGAAGTTTCACGGTCTGACTGATGTCGAGATGCGCTACCGTCAGCGCTATGTCGATCTGATGTCGAACCCGGAAGTTCGCGACACCTTTATCAAACGCAGCCAGATTATTCAGAGCATGCGTGAATACATGACCAGTAACGGCTATCTTGAGGTTGAAACCCCAATGATGCACCCGGTGGCCGGAGGTGCTGCGGCTCGCCCGTTCATTACTCACCACAATGCTCTCGACATGGAACTTTATCTGCGCATAGCCCCGGAGCTTTATCTTAAACGTCTACTGGTCGGCGGTTTTGAAAGGGTATTCGAAATCAATCGCAATTTCAGAAACGAAGGGATTTCGATCAAGCACAACCCTGAATTTACGATGATGGAAGTTTACCAGGCCTATGGCGACATGGAAACCATGATGGATCTATCGGAAGAAGTGATCTGCCATGCGGCCAAAAAGTTTTTCCCCGACATGAAGGTGCTTCATCAGGGCCGTGAACTCAACTTCAGCCGACCATGGAAGCGCATCAGCATGCTCGAACTGGTTCGCAATCTCACCGGATGCCAGGAATTGACATACAGTTGTGCCCGCGAACTGGCAGCTGAAGAAGCAAAGAAGCTTCATGTTCCGATTGAGAAGGGTGATAGCGCCGCCAAAATTATTGTCAAAATTTTTGAAGAGAAGGTTGAATCAACGCTCATGGACCCGACCTTTGTCTTTGGTTACCCCAAAGAAACCTCACCACTGGCCAAAGGCAGCAAGGATGACCCGGCAAAGGTCGATCGCTTTGAGCTGTTTATCTATGGTCGTGAAATGGGCAACGCTTTTTCAGAGCTTAACGATTCTGAAGACCAGCTGCGTCGTTTTGAGAACCAGCTTTCACAGCGTGATGCCGGCGATGACGAAGCGCACCAGATGGATGCCGACTATGTCAACGCCCTTAGATACGGTATGCCGCCTGCCGGCGGCCTTGGGCTTGGCATCGACCGCATCGTAATGCTGCTCACTGATTCAGCATCGATTCGCGATGTAATTCTGTTTCCAACGCTGCGCAAGCGCTCGGCTTCAGGGGCTGAAGAAGGCGCAGAAGCTTCAGAAGAAACTGCCCCGGGCAAAGATCAGTAATCAGAAAAAAAAAAGCCGGCCACTCAAATGAGTGGCCGGCTTTTTTATCGGTTCGAAAAAGCAGAGAGAGAAACCCTTACTTCAGGGTCTGGCGCAGGGTTTTAACCCTCTCTTTAGCTTGAAGCATGCGGTTTCTGGCTTCAAGCACCTGCTGTTTAGAGCTACCAGAAGAAGCCATCAGCCTGTTATACTCCGCAAAGCACTGGTAATAGACTTCCTGGGCCCGGCCAAGATCGTTGATACTGTTAAATTCGTTGGTGATTGTACCAGGAAGTTCTGGTGCCGTTGCCCCATCGGCAGGCACGGTGCCGGTAGCTGCGCCCGTGGTTTCAACTGAAGCTGATGGCAGCGGAGCCACCGGGCTTTGCGCCCCGGCCCCGAAAAGCTTGCCAAACCAGCTGGTAAGCCTTCCCCAGAAGGAGGTGCTTGTTGTGGTCGAAGTATTTGAGGCAGTCGTATTGCTGCCGGGTTTGGTTGGGCTGGTCGTTGTGCCGGCAGTAACTGCCACCAGACCCGCCTGGGCCAGAGAATTGTAGAGGTCACGCGAAACTGTACGTGACCCACCATTAACATATAGAAGAACCTGATCGAGGGTCATGCTGCCCTGAGAGTTTTCGATAAGAATTTTTGCCAGCGCGGCTTTGTCGTCAGGATAAAGAGCCGTGTATTTCTGGCAGAACTGCAGGAGTGATGAATGTGGCCCGGTGCGCGAAATGGCGTTAAAAACCTTCGCCTTGCCGCTACCGATCTTGTTGAAACTATCGTAGAGAACTTTTGCCACAAAAAGCTCATTGCGTGACATCTCATTGAAGGTGTTACCCTTAAGAAACGCCAGCGAACTCAGGTTGTTGAGGTTGAATGAAAAAACCATGCCGTTATTTTTGCTGGCCGCGAACGCGTTGCCCCAGCCCTCAACCCAGGCCGTATTATCGTTAGGCAATATCTCGTCGAGATAATGTCTGCCGTCAGTGCCGTAATCGAGGCCGCTGAAGCTGTAGTAAGAAGGGTAGGCATTCAACATTGCCACGTGACCGAACTCGTGCAGAAACAGAAAAGCCTTGCTCGAATCTGATGAGAAGCTGTTGATGTAATTATAAAGATTCAGGTTATAAGTGCTGCTGGACTTGGAAGTAAACGAATTGCTGTCGCGGTCACTCAGGGTCAGAGTCATGGGCCTGGAGAGTGCCTGTGAAGTATTGAGAGCATATTCATAAATGGTCTGGCCATCTGGCAGCTTCAAATTCAGATAGTTTCGCCAGGCCGAACCAGCAGGCAGCGCGGCAGGACTGCTGACGTTCACACTCCGGTAACCGATGGCATTACCCCACGAGTCTTTTACGACCTGTTCATAAACAATATTAAGACCACCGGAAAAAGCTGGCAACGCTGTTATGACCAACAGTATCACTACTGCCAGCCAGGTTCGCATCAGGCACCGGAAGGGAATTGATCGCATTATTTTACCTGCTGTTGATAAATTATAGACTAATTATATGAATGAAAGCAGGGTACGTCTACTGCTTGAAGCAACTTTTATTTTGAGACGAAATAAAGAATGATTCTCTCGTGTCCTTTCCCCTCCTTCTGCTGTTCAATAAATCTTCAAAATGACGGCATATTAACGCGACATCCCTGGTGAATTCTGCTAGAATCTGCTGCTGTTAACAGTTTATTCCGGGAAAATCATGCAAATTTCACCAGTCGCAAAGGGAACATTTCAGGTAGCTCTGGCAGCGCTGATATGGGGGGTGGCCTACCCCCTGACAAAAGTTGCGCTTGCCGATGTGCCACCGTTGTTTCTTGGGTTCGTAAGGTTTTTTCTGGCCGGCAGCTTTTTCATGTCTGCCAGTCGAAGCCTGCCTCTAAACGGAGTCGCAGCCGAAGACCGGGCAAGCTTTGCGGGTCTGGCATTCTGGGGCGTTTTTCTGCTCGTCATCGGCATGAACTACGGCCTTATCTGGGCTCCGGGAATGGCGGCATCTATTCTTTCAGGCACTCCGCCACTTTTTACTGTTATTCTCGCAGCCGTGCTTCTCAAGGAGAAGTTGCATGCCCGGCAGTTTTTTTCGATTGCCCTGGCGCTCGTCGGTCTGGGGTTGCTCGGCAAAGACTTTTCGACCGGTGAAGGGCTGGCACCCTGGCAGATATACACAGGTTGCCTGCTGACACTGGTACCGCAGTTTTCCTGGGCAATGTATGGAATCACCGGGAAAAGACTCAGTGAACGTTATCACTGGCGACTGATCTGCCGCGACACCTTCTCGATCGGAGCACTGATGCTTATGCCACTGGCAGCGATCGAGGTCTACTATAAAGGTGCCGGCGAATGGGGTCTTTCGAGTATTTTGATTGTGTTCTATCTGGCGATTATGAATTCAGTCGTGACCTATTCTCTCTGGAACAGGGCCCTTAAAATTATCCCTGTTTCGTTGGCCAGCTTTCTCATCTATCTACAACCCGTTTCGGGCGCGGTGATGTCATATTTCCTGTTTGGCGAAAAGCTTGCCGCTGCAGGAATTACCGGGACAGCACTGATTTTCGCCGCTCTCACCCTGGTTCTATGGCCTGAGAAAAAGGTTAGTTCTGACAGTTGCTGAAAACAGTGTCGAAGGTTAGAATCCATAAGACAACAAAAACTGGAGCCAACTCAAAATGCTTTGCAAAAAATATGCTCTAACTGCCCTTTCTGTATGCTTCGCTATGGCCGGAGCCGCATTGCCTGCCATGACACCCGAAATCAGACTTCCTGAGTGGCAGCGTTCCAGAATCGATATATCTGAATGGAAACCAGAACAGAACCTTCTGACCATTAGAGTCGACATTGAAGCCTGCAACGTTCAGCTCGAGAATGTTTCTTCACAGCTTCACCTGCCGACAGAACTTGGCTCAACCAGCCAGAAGCACGAGCGCGCGCTTCTTAGAAAAGGCGACAAAGTAGTTTTTCTGCACAAAGTAAGTGTTAAGCCTGATTTTTCGGGCTGGGCCGAGGTTGAGCTCAAGGCGCTGCCGTCGCAAACCGAAATTTTACAGATGATCAAAGAAATGCACAGCAAAGAACCCGTCACCAGTGCTGTTCTTGAGGCCGAAGCCCTCACAATAAAAGAACCGCTCTTCTTCGGGCGATCAATGCCTTTGCTGGTGCGCGACGATATCGCACTGTGCACAGCCGTAGAAACGGCTTTCAGACCAGACTATAAAGCTTCTGAAAATGAATTCTACCTCTGGTATCCGGAATCGGGCTTCGGGAAGGGTTTGACCGGCGAGGGCCTGAAAGCTTTTGCCGGGGCCATTTCGACCGGCAACCTTAAGGTTGCTGAGTCTGCAGGCGGAATGCTGCTGAAAAAACTCGAAACAGCAAAAGAACCTCTGCTGCTGACCCGCGGCAACAATGAGACATTTTCGATACCTTCAGGGGTTGCCATAGAACTGATCGAGGCAGACCTGATGACCCTGCGGGCTGTTATTAATAAAGACCCGGCTTCATTTGAGACTCTGGTAGAAAGGATGAAACCGGGTTATACAAAGCCATTTCTGATGTTCAACCTCGCCAGCCTCTTTAGAAGTCAGAATAAAAATAGCAAAGCCCGTGACTGGTATCAGAAGGCCGTCGAAGAAATTCCTGCCTGGCCCCTGGCACAAAAGCATCTTAAAGCGCTCGGTAAATAGATATTACAAGGGCAGCCATCTATTTAGCAGGCAACAAGCAAATGCCAGCCGAA